>CAMNBC010000016.1 GCA_946532115.1 uncultured Treponema sp. | reverse complement strand
TCCATGATTCTGCAAAAGGAAGACACAACATATTGTCTTAGCCATCGAAAACAATTCGAGGATTTTTCGAAGAAAAACCGCAGAATTGTTAACACCAAAAACTAGCTCGCCAGCGGTTTAGGTTGTTTCACCACGGGAGCACTCAGACATCATAAGAACTCAGATATGTTATTTGTAACAATATACGGTTTTTGGTATAATCATTGACTATGGAAAATAAATTTGCACATATAATAGAAGACTGCCGTGCCGAGGCTGCCAAAAGGCTTGTGGGTCAGGAAGGTCTTGTTGATGATATTTTGACTGCATTTATTGCAGGTGGACATGTACTTGTTGAAGGTGTACCCGGACTTGCAAAAACACTTGCCATAAAAACTTCTGCTGAAATTCTTGGACTGGATTTTAAGAGAATTCAGTTCACTCCTGATTTACTTCCTGCAGATGTTACAGGTACTTTGATTTATGAACAGAACAGCGGAAAGTTCAGTGTACGCAAAGGACCAGTTTTTGCAAATGTTATTCTTGCAGATGAAATAAACCGAGCCCCTGCTAAGGTTCAGTCTGCAATGCTTGAAGCTATGGAAGAGCGGCAGATTACAATTGGTGAGGAAACCTACAAACTTCCTGATCCATTTTTTGTACTTGCGACTCAGAACCCTGTTGAGCAGGAAGGAACTTATAATTTACCTGAAGCTGAGCTTGACCGATTTTTGATGAAACTTGTAATTTCCTACCCTTCAGCTGATAACGAAATTAAAATTGTACAGACTGCGGGTAAAGCTCCTTATGTACCGGTTAAAAGAATTGTACAGTCAGGTGATATAGAAGCCCTTAAACAGGCAGCTGAAAAAGTTACCTGTGATGAAAAACTTATTGAATATATAGTTTCCATTTTGACAGTTACACGCCCTGAAAATTCAAAACGACAGCAGGCCGGTCGCACACTTGTAAATACTGCGAACTCAAACGATATTACAAGGTACATTCATTTTGGAGCTTCACCTCGAGCAGGAATCGCTATGCTGCAATGTGCTAAGGTGAAGGCTTTATTTGCTGGCCGCGACTTTGTTTTGCCGGAAGACATCAAGGCTGTTGCTTTGAATGTATTGCGTCATCGTCTTGTACTCTCTTATGAAGCTGCAGCAGATAATGTTACAGCTGATGATATTATCAGCCGTATTCTTGATTTTATTCCGGTTCCCTAAAATCTGTCACCCGAAACATAGGGATCGAAACTTCACTGCAGGGCTGAAATAGTTCTGCAGACTGTTTGAGAAAAGTATATGCCTAAACGTTATCTTGCAAATAATGAATCTCTCATAAAAAAAGCCATGTATCTTCGCATGATGGCTGAAGATATTGCAGACGGTATGAAAAGCGGCAACTTTCGCTCGCTTTATCGTGGGCAGGGGATTGAGTTTGCCGGCGTGCGCGAATATATGAGGGGAGACGACATCCGCACCATCGACTGGAACGTTACAGCCAGAATGGGGCGGCCGTACATAAAAATATTTGAAGAAGAACGCGAATTACAAATTTTTCTTATAGTGGATTCATCGCGCTCAATGCAGCTGGAAACAGCTTCCGACCGCCGCACCAAATACGCCGCAGCAGCCGAAACTGCAGCTCTCGTTTCAATTGCCGCCGAAATAAATTCTTGCCCTACAGGCGCCGTATTTTTTGACGGTGCAATTCATTTTTCGTGTGACCCGACACTCGGCAAAGAAAACACAATGCAAATTCTGAACCACTTAGACCGGTTACCTGACGTCTCAACCATCGGCTCAGTGCTTCCTAATGCAATCACTGCAGCGGCAAAAATACTCCGCAAACGCACCCTGGTATTCATCCTTTCTGACTTCAGAAGCAGCGGCTGGGAAAAACCTCTTATAAATCTTGCACAGAAAAACGATGTTATTGCAATAAATCTCCACGATGCTTTTGATGAAGAGCTGCCATCACTTGGCACTGTAAACTTCAGGGATATAGAAAGCGGAATTAAAATGTCTCTGCCCTCGTCTTCTCCTTTCTTTCAGAAAGAATGGCGGAACTATAATGAAATGAATCAAAACCGCTGGCAGGATTTCTGTATAAAACATGGAATAATGCCTGTGATTCTGGATACAAAAACCGAACCTGTTCAGGTTCTTAATCAAATTTTCGCACGCAAGGCTCGAGTAAGGTAAGGAGAAAACAATGTCTACAGTTTTACCACAGCAGATTCTCGTTCCCAAAAAAGTCTATATTGGAGACCTTGCAGAATTACGCTGTACATTTAACAACCCGAATTCAGAATTAAAAAAACTCGTAGAAAACGGAACCACCGAACTATCGTTAGTTAGTTATTCTACAGACAACCAATCCGATTATGACATCAAGAGTATAAATCTCTCGCCTGCTGGAGTAGATTTTTATCAGGTGACTGTTAATTTCATTCCCTGGAAAACCGGTTCCCTTCAATTTCCTCCACTTAAAATCGAGAACACAGACATTACCATAGAGTTTCAGCCCGTTCAGATTGTATCTCTTGTTTCTACAGACTCAAACAGCCCGACAACTTTACGCGACAGCGCGGCACCCCTTTTACTTCCCGGTACCGCTTATAAACTGTACGGCTCTCTCGCAGGACTTGTAGTTTTACTTATTGTGATACTTAGAATCATCATAAAACGAAAAAGCATTCTGTTTTATCTTGATACAAAACGACTTCTTCGAAAATACAGAAAAAACAAAAAACATACTATTCGTTCTCTAAATAAAATTGACACAAAAACAGCTGACGCAGTTTATGCAGAATCAGTTCAGAAGATTATGCGAAATTATCTTGAAGTTAGATTCGGATTCCCTTTTACAAAATCTGTAACTTCTGAATTAATGGCCGGCTGGCAATCTGCTACGAACAATCTTCTTTCGGATACAAAAGAAGAAGCATTCGGAAATATTGTGGCATGCTTTATAAGAACTGATTTTATACGTTATAGCAAGGATGCTCATTTTGAAAAAGACGAACGGACAGAACTTGTTTCAAAATTAATTGACCAGATAGAACAACTTGAAAAAGAGGAAGTGGAAAAAGCAATATGATAAGTTTTGAAAATCCAGCAGCATTCATTCTCTTACTCCTTATTCCTCTACTTTATATCCTGCGCTTTATAAGGATATTTAATCAAATTACATTTCCGGCTGTTCTTTCAGACTGGGACGGTCACTCTTTTGAGTGGAAAGGAAAAACTCAAAAATTTCTTTCTGTCTTAGCAGGTATATTTTTTACAGCAGGATATTTAATTTCTGTTGCAGCCCTTGCAGCACCTGTAATTTCAAATCAGGAAAAGGTTTATACCTCTCTTGGCACTGATATTGTTTTTGTAATAGATACCAGTCCTTCTATGTCTGCAAAAGATATGGATAATGGACAGCGTCTGGAAGCAGCAAAAAATGCAATCTACTCACTTTCAGGCAAAAATGATGGCAGCCGCTACGGCCTTGTAGCACTGGGAAGCAATGCTGCAGTGTTAGTTCCACCTACAAACGATCACATTTTTTTTGTTGAAAGACTTTCTAAAATTTCTGCAGGCAATTTTGGAAATGGCTCTGCAATTGGAGACGGCTTAAGTACTGCAGTATGCCATCTTGTTTCATCTTCTGCTCCAAAAAAATGCATTGTTCTTCTTACAGATGGAGAAAATAATGCAGGTGAGATTCACCCCGAAACTGCTGCTCAGTTAGCGGCAGATAACAACATTACTATTTATGTTGTAGGCATTGGTTCAAAAGGAAAAGTACCTATTGAATACACTGATCCGGCCACAGGAAAACTGTATTCCGGGTATCTTGATTCCAACTTTAATCCGGCATCACTAAAAAAAATTGCAGCTATTTCCGGCGGGCGATATTTTGAAGCACAGACGCTTGATGAACTTTCCGGCATTCTCTCAACAGTTTCGAAAACTGAAAGCATTTCACAAAACTACACCAGTAGAACTGTAAACAAACCTTTCTACCAGCATTTTTTATCTACTGCTATAGTTTTATTTATTCTTGCATGGTTTATCCGTCGCATTCTATTAAAAGAAATGGTCTGTTACAGACATAGAAAAATTTTATTTGTACGCTCAGGCTGTCTGTTGCTCAGTTTTATTTTTCTTCTTCTGGCTCATGCTGGACTTACATGGGGTACATACCTTGTGCCGGTTCAAAAAAGCGGTCACTCAGTAGCAATGGTATTTGATATTTCTAACAGTATGATGGCACAAGACTGTCCTGAAAATACAACTCGACTTAAAGCAGCTTCGCTTTACGCAAAAAAACTCCTTTCTAGAATGGAAGGTACACCTGTAGCTGTGATTCTTGCTAAAGGTGATGGAGTTGCCGCAATCCCGCTTACCGATGATTCGGCAATGGTAGAATCGCTTCTCGAAGTTATGTCTCCAAACCTTATGACAGTTCCCGGTTCAAGCATAGGTCGTGGTATCTTAAAAGCAAAAGACACTTTTCAAACTAATTTTTCTTCTGCCGGAAGAATCTGGGTTTTTACAGATGGAGAAGAAACAGATTCCCAGCTTACCCCTGCCCTGCTTGAATGTCTGAAATCAGGAATCCCGGTTACAATAATTGGATTTGGCTCAGAAAATGAAAGTCCTGTACTTACCGGCGATGGAAAAACAACAGTCATGTCTGCACTTAGACGAGACAAACTGGAAACCTCAATTTCTGAAGCATCAGCAAAATTCAGATTTTTTAATAGTCGGGAAAATCTTTTGTACATTGATTCCATGGAAAAAGGTTCTGCTGTAAAACTTCTTTCACAACTGCGTTTTGGGCCAACAGAACACCTCATAACCTCTTATGAAGTAAAACCCGTTCCACGCTATAAACTGTTTTTATCTCTTGCAGTTATATTTTTAATTCTAAGCTATATTAGTACAGAATTTAATTTTCAAAGATTTTTTAGCGGTGTAAAAAAGGCAGCTGTAAAAACTTCTATAGCTGTTTTTATTACTTTACTGACAGGCTGTTCTCAAACCTCAGATATCTTCAAAGGCACGGTTGCATTTCACCAGAAAAAATACAGGCATTCAGTATCTTGCTTTATGAAAGCCTCTGAAGAAGCAGCGGCAAATGAGAACCGGATAAATCAGAATTTTGCACTTTATGACCTTGGGACAGCATATATTATGCTTGGGGAAGATTCAGCTGCACTTGAACAGTTTAAAAACATTTCTTCTGATGCACCGGTAAACGTTCGTTATTCTGCGTTTTATAATGCAGGAGTACTCGCCTGGCGTAACTCGGATTTTGATGAAGCTAAAGAGTTTTTTAAGAAGGCTCTTGAAATTGACAGTTCAAAGATTGATGCAAAAATAAATCTGGAACTTTCAATGCAGCAGATACAGGCAAAAGGACATCAAAATCAAAGTAACCAGATACAGGCTTCTCAGGAAGAGAAATCACCTCAAAATCTTGAAAAAACAGTATTTGAACATATAAAGGAGAATGACCAGAAACAATGGAAAAACAGCGAATCAAAAGACTCAGTAAATCTGGCAGAAGATTTTTAATTTTTCTTTTAATACTTCTTTATCCAATTACAATCTTTGCACAGAATATTACACAGGACCAAATCAATGCTCTGAAAATCTTACCGGAAGAAGGACAGAAACTATATACAAAAACTGATTTGAAATTTTCTGTTACACTACCTGCCGTTCGTTCGTCACAAGTCCAGATTATCTCTGCAGATCAGCAGGCAGACATTACATTCCGTACAATTCGTAAATCAGAAAATTATGATAATAATGGAACTACCATCGAACTCTGGTATAACTTTGGCAAAAAAGGTACTTACAAGCTTAGACCAGTTTCTGTAATGATTCAAAACAGAAGACGAACAATTGCATTTGATCCAGTAACCGTAACCGATGATCCGGCAACCATGCTTCCAAGAATGGTTTTAGTTTTTGAAAATGGCACAAAAATTTATTCAGATGAAATACCATCTTCTTCTCCAGTATTAAAAATCCACACTGGAAGGAAACTTCATTTTACCGTAAACCTTCAGTATGCGAATCAGTTAGTTCAATTTAACTGGGAAATTCCAAGAGATTCCATTTTTACATGCACAAAAGAATATGAGTTTACCGAAGCCCGTCACCATGAACGAATCTATTCTCATAATTTAATTCCAGTTGCTGATTTTGAATGGATAGGGCTGATTCCAGGAATTCAAAAACTTCCCAACTTTCGCTTAAATGCAACAGGATATAACGGATATAGAAGTGAACTTTTCTTTCCTGATATATATATTGAATTCGCACAGGAAACAAACATAGACACTCACTCAGAAGACACTGATATTTTTTCTTCTGCATTTTTCCAGGAAGCAGCTTCGGTCAAAGAAGAACAAAAAACGTCTCTTACAAGAGAAGATTGCCGCATTCTTGCAGAATTATACACAAAAGAACACAATGAATTTCTGCTTTATTCAAAAGCAAGAAACGATCGTATCGATTTTGAACAGAAACATGGACTTATCATCTCTGCCAATCCGATTTTCCCGACAGTACTTTTATATACTGCTTTAATTATAATTGTCACTTCAATTATCTGTATTATTATTTCCAGCAGAAAAAAGCATAAAATCCGCTCTCTTATTTTTACAGCATTTCTATTAATTGGAATTGCAATATCCATTTATTGTGCAGTAAGGCGCAATGAGCGATATGGAATCTGCACTGGCTGTAAATTATATTCTATTCCACAGCAAAATGCGGAATCAGTTTCTGAAACTGCAAGCGGAATAAAAGTTCGCATTCTTGAACGTACAGATAAATGGTATTACATTGAAGTTGGTGAATCTGGCGGATGGTGTTCTACTGAAGATATATATATAATAAAATAACATACAGGGGGCCGACAAATGGATATGGGAGACATTCTTAACCAGTGGGATAAAATGCAGACCGCTGGTAAAAAAACACAAAAACAAAATGCTCAACCGCAGGTATCGCATAAAAAAGCGAATGCCCCTACATTAGAAGAGAAAGCACGCGCGGCTGAAAAAAAGTTTGAAGAGCAGATGAAGGCAGATAACTCGCGTCAGGTGAATGTGATGGAGATGTGGCTCCGCCGCTACGGTACTGTGGATAAAGATAAAATTGCAGAAGAACAGCAGGAACGTTCTCAACTTTATGACAGAAATTATCTGATAAACATGAAACCTGAAGCCCGCCTGGATTTGCACGGGCTGCACCAGAATGAAGCAGAGCAAAGCCTCGACAGATTTATCTCGGACTGTAAGTTGCGCGGTTTGCGCAAGGTTTTGATTATCCACGGCAAAGGCATTCACTCTCATGGCTCAGATCCTGTTCTCGGTGAACTTGTTCGCCGTTTTATTGAGCATGATAAACGCTGTGGTGCTTCCGGCCACCCTAAAACAAAAGCAGAGGGCGGCAGCGGGGCAACCTGGGTTTTGATAAAATAGTCTAAATAGAAACAACACACTTTAATGGCAGATGATCAGAACAACCTGAATCAGTATACACCTTGTATCCCTGCGGAATTGAATCTTCATCTGCTAACGGAGATTCTGCCACAGGCTGGAATTGATTAATCTCTATTTTTCCACAAAAGAAAAAATTATCGATTCTTTCCCAGCTGTTTTCATAATAATAACTTCCTATTTCAGTTGAAAATTTTCCGTTTTCCAAAAACCATGGAGAATAAACAGAAACAGGCTCATTGTTTACTCTGCGCAATACAAGATTAGAATTTTCATTCATAATAAAACCATCTTCAAGCGGAATAAAATCTTCAACACTCCGGTTAAAATCTCCACATATTACTACCGAACGTTCGTTAGCTATGTATTCAATCAATTTATCTGCCAGAACGGCTTCCTGCCAGTCTCTCCAGATCTCAGTCTCTTCTTCTCCCCCTGATTTTGATTTCCAGTGATTTACAAAAAGTTCCAGTTCTTTTTCACCTGCACATACTGTCAGCTGCATTATTGGTCTGGACGACGGCTGCTTAGTTTTATGAATCTGAATATCCAGACTGTGTGCTGAAAGATTTTTTAACTCATATCTGGAAAAAACTGCACAGCCGATAGCACTTTCTTGTTCTTTTGTAAAACAGGCATACTGCCAGCCCCGTTTTTTACTCCATGCTCCGTCAGCAAGTCGGTTTACTATATCCTGTACAACAGCTTCACTTTCTATTTCTTCAAGAACGACAACATCCGCATTCAAAAGGGTCATCACTTCACATAGTTTATTTAACCTTTTGATGTATTTTTCTTTTGTCCATTTTGAAGAATTCTTAAAATCTGTGTATTCACAACCATCGGTTACTGCATCAAAAAAGGTCTGCGCATTCCAGCAGGCAAGTGACACAACCCGATTTTTCTCTTCCTCAGTTTTCTTTTCTTTTTTTTCATGAAAATTTGTAAACAACGGTTTAGGATTAAATCGAAGTCCGCATCCACATAGCAAAACCAATTCTATGTACATACATCCAGCCACAAGAACTTTTATCAGCATTTGATTTTTTTTCATAAAAAACCTCCTGCTATATAAATAGACATACTTTTACAGTTTTTAGACAAAAATTTGAATTTATTTTTGATTTTTGCTGATTTTTAAGAATATTTTTTTTCAACAAGGAACAGATATTCTTTTACATGAATTTCTCTTCCACTAAGATTTCTTGAACCACGGAATGTATTATAATCAGCTTCAAGTACTCTAACCTTACCACATTCAGAGAGCAATTCAATCATTTCATCTTTTTTGATAAAGCCATCTGAATTAAATGAGACAAGGACATACCTCGCCCTAACATTTTTCACCAGCTCCAGAAAAACCAGTGCAGTGCGTCTTTTTTTATTATAATCAGAACGATTCCAATCTCGTGGAATTCCGGAAATACGGCTGATTTTTTCTTCATCCGGACGGCGATACTCTGCTATAAGATTCAACATGAAATAATTTGAACCGTACGGATGCTGATTATATGGCGGATCAAAATATGCCAGATCAAAAATCCCATCTCTTGTAAATCCCTTTACATAAAGATTTTCATCCAGTACAAGGCTGTTCGCATCCTGACTGAAAACACGGCTTTTACAACTAAAATTAGAAAAAACCGGAAAAGGCAGAACTATTTTTCCTCGAATTCTTGAAAGTGCATTTTTACCATTTCCACCAAACTGGCCTGCCCCGGTTTTAGAATTTTTATAAAATCCTTTAAAGATTCCGGCAGTATTAGCGTGAATTGAAGCTTCAGACAAAAGTGGTGCTATAAAATAATCTCGTAATTCCGGAGGGACATCCTTTTCTATCAACTGTCGTGCAATATCAAGATATGCAGCATTATACGGTGTATAAAAACAACGCTCTCCCTTTTCAATTAAATCTTCATCTACAGGGGCATATAGTTCTGAAATAAACCCCGCTCCTTTATAACCTGATTCTGATTTTTCAAGTGCAGCCATTTTTGCATCGATTTTTTTACAAAGAGAAGCATGAAGTTTATGCAATAAGTCTAAATCAATTTTTGTTTTATCACTCAGATAGCATCGGTTAATGATACAGGAATAGTTTTCTAAATCATTTACTGTTTCTGCAGTTGAAAACTGTTTCAGATATCTGCTGACTATTCCACTGCCTGCAAAAACATCGAGGCAAGTAAGTTTTGATACAGCAAGCTGTTTCTGTACCTCCTGTACACCAGTACCTATAAAATCCAGAAGAGAACGTTTGTTTCCAATATATGTAATAAGCTGACTTTGAAGATATTCAGTATCTTCTCTGTTATCTAGTTTCAAAACCAGCTCCAATCTTATTCATTTCTTCAAAGAATCGAGGGAAGGTTACGCTGCACCATTCAGCATCATTCACAATAACCTGTTCATTCTCTTTAAGACCAAGTCCAAGACATGCAAGTGACATTACAATTCTATGATCTTTATAAGACTCAACTTCTCCACCATGCAGATTCTTTCCGCCGTCACCGTAAACCACAAGGCGGTCACCTTCATCAACAATTCTGACACCAAGTTTTGTCAGCTCGCTTGTCATTGCTTTGATACGGTCTGTCTCTTTTTTACGACAAATATCAATATCTGTAAAAACAGTTTTTCCTTCAATAAAGCAGGCAGCAACTGCAAGAGCGCAGATTGCATCAGGAAAGGCTGACATATTTATCTCAAGCTCATTATTCGGCAAACTATCGGTAGTTAGTTTGTTTCCACCCCGAACAATAAGTTTTTCATCTTCGCGATTCCACTCAATATCTGCACCTGCTGACTGTAATACTTCTACAATCTTATCATCCCCCTGACTGCCGGAACCATCTACATTATCAATTGTAATTTCACTTCCAGAGATCAAGGCTGCAACCAGAGGAAAAGCTACTCCTTCCCAATCAGATGGAACAGCCTTATCAAAAGCTTTAAAAGGAACTGGGCCTCTTACCTTAATTGTTTTAAAATCTGAACTAATAGAAACAGGCACTCCTACACTTTCAAGCCACAGTTTTGTCATAGTCAGATATGGAGTTTCTTTTGGATTCCACAACTCCATTTCTAAAGTACCATTTAATCGTGAAGCTGCCATCATAAATCCGCTGATATATTGAGACAAAGCTCCTTCCGTTATCAGTTTTTTATTAACATCAATTGGACCACAAAACTTAAAAGGTGGAGTTTCATTTCCGTTTATACAATGAGCGTTAGCACCAAGCTGGCAAAGTGCATCAACAAGATGATTTACAGGTCGTCGACAGATTGACTCATCACCAGTAAAAGTACAATCCCCTTTCAATGTCGAAAGAACAGGACTCAAAAAATACATTAAAGAACCGGAGTTTCCAACATCAATTGGTTCTTCAGGAAGATGAAGGTTTGCCCCCGCACCCCGTACAGTCCAAACTCCACTGTTTTCTCCTTTTCCAAAATCAACCTCTGCGCCAACTTTACGAACGGCAGCGGCAGTAGAAAGACAATCATTGCTTGGAAGTGGATTTGAAATATGTGAAGTACCTTCCGCCATTGCAGCAAGTATCAATGCACGGATTGTATGACTTTTAGAACCAGGAACTGTTATATGTCCCGCCAGGATAGACTTTTTTGCTACAGCTTTCATACTTGTATTTTACATTATTTTTCTGTCTATTTTCAATTAGTAACTTTTCTGATAAAATAAAGTTATGACCAAGAGAGCTGTTATTCACGTAGAAAACACAGAAAATCTTGTTGAGTTTGCAGAATTTCTTGCTACTTCCGGCTGGACTATTCTTTCTGCAAATAAAACCGAAGAAATTCTCAGAAAACAGAAAATTCCTGTTACAAAGGAAAAT
This sequence comes from uncultured Treponema sp., assembly GCA_946532115.1. Classification (GTDB taxonomy): domain Bacteria; phylum Spirochaetota; class Spirochaetia; order Treponematales; family Treponemataceae; genus Treponema_D. The sequence goes on along the minus strand of CAMNBC010000016.1, from coordinate 14,012 downwards.
GCACTTTCTGAAAATAACATGTTCATAGCTGATACTTCAAATCTTATCAGAAAAATTATGATGACAAAGTATCGTGATGAAGATGAACAATACATTTCTCGCCCGGATGCTGAAGAAAACAATATTTACATTATATGCATCAATCTTCTTCCAAGCATTAACACATCCATAGTTTCGAAACAATTTGATAATCATCTTTGCCCAAACAATTTTTATGTAAGCACAGTTTTACGAAATTCATTCAGAAATTACGAAAATCTTCTTATCCTTACTGACCCGGCTGATTATAAAGAAGCAATGATTCAGCTTCGTACGAATAATATTTCAAAAGAATTCCGAATATATCTGGCTGCTAAAGCTTTAAATATGATTTCCGCATTTGATGCAGGTCTTTCTGCATCTATTTTGCAGAGCCCGCAGTACAATGAAAAATTCATGAATTATCTTATGATTCCTCTCAAACGTGAACTGCAGCTTCACAGTGGAATCAATGCACAACAGTCTGCATATCTTTACAAGACACCAACAGAAATCGGCTCAGTTGGAAACTTCTTAAAAGCACAGGGAAAAGACTTATCTTATACTCTTGTAAATGATATTTCGTTTGCATGGGGCCAGATAAACACACTTTTTACCCTCTTAAAAAATCAGCCGACGGTAAAAAGCACAAACAGCGACGGTTATGAATTTACAACTCAATTTACACCGCTTTCCGGAACTGTTTTTTCGCTTGCCGTTAAGTTCGGAACAATTCTCGGCGCTTCACACGCAACAAATGTACTTGATTCATTTAAAAGCACATATACATACGATGCAATTTCCACCACAAATACAGTCTTTGCATGCAGTGCTGTAATAAATGGTGAGGCTGCAGAAGAAATTGTAAAAGGAAATTTCGCCGCAATTGTTGCTCCAAGTTTTACACCGGAAGCAAAACAGATTCTGTCTCAAAATAAAAAGACTAAGCTTGTTCCTTCCTCAAAAATTACAAACATTGAACTTGAAGGTCGTTTTATAAACGGAGGACTTCTGGTTCAGACAAAAGATACAACTCTCTTTCACCAGTGGAAGGTACGTACAAAAAATCGACCTTCGCAGTTGCAGACTGATGAAATGGTATTCGGCATGCTGCTTGCAATGGCAGCCCGTTCTTATTCTGCAGTGTTATTAAAACAGAATTCCATTTGTGGAATTGCCCAAGGCTGTACTTCTATAAAACGCGCAGTAGACGGTCTCTGGTATGAAGCTTTAAAACATACAGAACGTGAAAGCGGTTTAGCTGGCAATGATTTTCATTTAAATAACGATATAGATACAAGTAATCTTGGTGAGGTTCTTGTCTGTGATGCAGCGATTCCTTTCTGTGAATCTACAAAAATATTGATTGACAGCGGTTTAAAAGCAATCCTTCAAACCGGCGGAACATCTACAGACGATGAATTAATAGATTATTGTAACGAACATGGTGTTGTCATGGTTTTTACAGGTATGACACATCTTTCATTTTAACGACTGACTTTAGGCTTTTCTACCTAACGTTAGTTAGTAATTTTTTAGAGGTTTTATATGCTTTATCAACTTGGACAGTTCCTTCAGAATTACTGGGGACCTGCTCGTCTTCTTTGTTCTTATGCAGTGTTGATTACACTTGCTTTGTATCTTGGATTCTTTCTTGCTTATAAACTGATTCCGAAATTCTACAATGTCCTTCCTCATGACCGTGGCCGTGAATTTACTCTCAAGGATAATGCAGAAGCTGCAAAAGGCAAACCTACAGGGGCCGGAGTTGTATTCATTTCAATTTTTGTTATAATCTGTTTTTTGATTTGTCCAATGAACTGGACACGGGCATCCATTGTTATTCTTACATGGATTACAATGCTCACAGGTTTTCTCGATGACCGAAGCACAAAGAGCTGGGGTGAATACTTAAAAGGTGCACTTGATTTAATTATCAGCGTTGCAACTGCATTCATTCTTTATTTTTCTTTTAAGCAGATTTCTCCTGACGGAGTTGTACGTTTCTGGCTGCCCTTCCTGGCAAATGAAATTGCAGTAAACCCGGTTGTATATATTATAATCTGCACAGTAATGCTGTGGGCTTCTATTAACACAACAAACTGTACAGATGGTGTAGACGGTCTTTCCTCTACCCTTGTTCTGCTTGCACTCCTTACACTTGGAATCCTTTTTTATTTTATTCTTGGACATAAAGATATTTCTGCATATCTTCTGGTTCAGCATCTTCCAAGCGGTGCAAACTGGGCAATTTTACTAATGGCCATGGCAGGTGTTGTAATGGGTTACCTCTGGCATAATGCATTCCCAAGCCACTGTCTTATGGGAGATGCAGGAAGCCGTGCTCTTGGTTATTTTATTGGTGTTGGAGTAATGATTAGTGGAAATCCATTCATTATTCTTGCAACTTCTTCCATCATTTTAGTGAACGGCGGAATGGGACTTTTGAAAGTATTCCTTCTGAGATTTTTTAAGATTAAGATTTTTGAAAATGTACGATTCCCACTCCATGACCATATGCGAAAGAATCGCGGCTGGTCACCAACACAGGTATTGCTGAAATTTATGATTCTGCAGTTACTGATTACCTGTGCAATTATTGGAATCTTCCTGAAAGTTCGTTAACCACGAAGATAAGCTGATAAAACAACAGAAAACTTAAGAAGTTTATTTCTGAACGAAACGGCGTAAACAAAAAAAGAGTCCAGCCAAACTCATAATTCCCCGTTTGGCTGGACTCTTTTTTTATTTACGCCGATACTTTAGTTTGCAAAAAATTCTATAAGCGTCTCTGAATCTTTTATCAGATTATCAATAACGCAGTATTCATTCGGCTGATGTGCCTGGTCATCAAGAGTTGACCATACAACTGCGTCAATTCCTTCGCGGCGAAGTTCTGCACCTACAGTACCACCACCAATACCTATAAACTCAGCATCAATTCCGTGTACCTTTTTAATTGCAGCAGCAAGTTTCTGTGCAACAGGCGCATTTACAGGAGTTGCAGGACTTTCAGATTTCTGAGGAGTCGTATATTCAACTTTTACACCATACTCTGCTTCTACCTCATGACAACATTTGTCAACTTCGGTAAGAACATCAGCAAGTTTGTAACAAGGAAGAATTCGACAGTCCATACAGAACGTATCTTCTCCCGGGATGATATTAATGCTGTCTACGTTCTTTTCACGCTTTGTAGGCTGGAAGGTTGAATAATCCGGTGTAAAAAGAGCATCCCTCTTATTGAATACTTTTTCAAGACCATTAAGTTTCAATGAAAGAGCACTTGCCGCAAGGCAAGCATTTGCTCCACTGTCAGGGCGGCTTCCATGAGTCTGCTTACCCATCACGTGAACACGCAGCCACAAAAGGTTTTTCTCAGCAATTTCAATTGTGCGGCCCTCGCTGTCGCCCCCATCAGGAATCAAAACAAGGTCATTCTTTCGAAAAAGAGAAGTATTATGAATCAGCCAGACAGCACCATAATCACTTCCGTTTTCTTCATCAGCTACAAAAAGAAGCTTTACAGTGCGAGCTGGCGTAATACCGTTCTTTATAAAATAAAGGGCCGCAAATGCAGCGGAGCAAAGCCCCTGCTGGTTATCCTCTACGCCGCGTCCGTAAATGCGGCCGTCTTTCTCTACAAGCTTCCACGGGTCAGTATTCCAGAGTTTAGGGTCACCGACAGGAACAACGTCCATATGAGCCATTACCCACACACGCTGTGAATCATCCAGCCCCGGAATTGTAACAACAAGACTTGGACGAACACCAGCACTTACACGACTGTCTGGAGCTTCAAAACGTTCAATATTTGTGAAACCTTTTTCACGCAGCCAGTTTTCCAGAGCACGACATTTTTTTTCTTCTCCATCTCCGCCACCTTCCGGTGCAATAGCAGGAATTGAAGTCAAAAGTGTTTCAAGAGCAATTATTTCTCCACGTGCTGCCCGTAAAAATTCTGAAGCTTTACCCATTATTTGTAAACCTCCCAGGTTGTTTTTACGAGAGTATCAACATCAGAATACTTTGGCTCCCAGCCAAGGAGTTCTTTTGCACGCTTAGAAGTTGCATACAAGCAGGCAGGGTCACCAGGACGACGCTCTACATCTTCAGAAGGAATTGTCTTACCTGTAATCTTTCTTGCAGCATCAATAATCTCTTTTACTGTTGTTCCCTTTTCTGTACCAAGGTTTACTGTAAGACTCTTGTCATTCTTTGTAATATAATCCAATGCCATAACATGAGCACGTGCCAGATCCGTTACATGAACATAGTCACGGATACAGGTTCCATCACGTGTGTCATAATCAGTTCCAAATACCTTCATTCCGCTTTTCATTCCGGCAGCAACTTCCATAACACGTGGAAGAAGGTTTGCAGGATTCTGCTCAAGACCGCGGATTTCTCCTTCCGGATCATAACCTGCAGCATTGAAGTAACGAAGGGCTGCAAAACGCATACCTTTGAGCTGATCATACCAGTTCATAAAACGCTCAATCTCAAGCTTTGTAAATCCGTAATAATTTTCAGGATTCTTTGGATGATCTTCATCAATAGGAAGATACTCAGGCGAACCGAATACTGCAGCAGAAGAACTGAAAATCATTTTTTTACAGTTATGCTTTACAGCGGCATTCATAATGTTCAATGTTCCTGTAATATTGTTGATTGAATACTTTTCCGGCTCAACCATAGATTCACCGGCAGCCTTAAATGCTGCAAGGTGAACAAATGCATCAAAACCACGGGCAAAGGCCTGATCCAAATCTCTTTCAATCAAAATATTTCCATAAATAAAATCGTTCTTTGGAAAAAGATTACAGCGAAGTCCGCTCGAAAGATTATCAAATACTGTTACTTCATGACCAGCCTTCATCATTTCTTTTACAACATGGCTTCCGATATATCCGGCACCACCAATTACTAAAACCTTCATAAAATCTCCTTGAAAATTATTTATAGTATAATGCTATTGCTACGTATTTTTCGCCAGGCAATGCCCAGCAGGAATCGAAAAATATAAAATCAGAAGAAAGTTCTTTCTCTTTGATTTTCAAAACCTTATCTGCCTGATCGCTGTTTATACCCTCTCCACGAACAATTAAAATCTCATGTCCGGAAAGCTCCTGTACTCTTTTTGAAATTTCAGAAACATCATCTTTAAATGCAGATTCAAACCAGACCGGCAGTTCCTGTCCGAATCCTTTATATTTCCAGTCTTCAAAAAGTAACTTTTTTTGATTTTGTTTTTTTTCTTTATGATTATCACCTGCACTTGTTGTAGCACAGGAGGTAAGCAAGATGAAAAACAGAAGCGGAAAAAACGTTCTATGCAATATTTTCATTGCTTCTATTTTATCAGATTCAGAGCGTAATGTTAAGTTACGGCTTATACAGCCCTTGAATCACAAACTATTTTTGGGGTAAACTTCTAACACTATGAAAAAATCAATTATTCTTACAGCCCTTTTTGTGGCTTCAATGCTTTTCGTTTCTTGTAAAACACTTAAAGAAATTCCAGAAGATAAGACTTCTGCACAGATAATTCAGATGGGTCAGAACTATGTTGGTAACGGTGATTATAAATCAGCAGAATTCTGTTATTCAACAGTAATAGAACGCTATGGTACTAATCCTTCAATTTATGTAGAAGCACGATACGAACTTGGCCGTGTTTATCTTGCAGAAAAAAAATATGACAAAGCTTATTCTACCTTTACTGAAGTTTTAGATATTTATGACCGCTACGGCACTATGATTCCTGGCGCTTACAAAAAACTTTGTAACATAAGCATTAATCAGATTCCTGCCATAAAACTTCAGGAACTTAAGAAATAAGCAATATCCGTCATCCCGAACTTGTTTCGGGATCTTGTTATAGATTCTGAAACAAGTTCAGAATGACAGCTAATCCTTAGGCAGAAGAATCGAGTGTATCTTGATTTTTCTGCTTTCGGCAATTCCCATTACATAATCTTTTGAATATTTTTTGCTGCCACGTGGCTTTGGATGTGGTTCAGCATCTCCAATCAAAATAATTTTCTTCTGCGCTGTATTTCTCCACGAATAAAATTCGCAGGATGCATACATTGCTTCATAAACTGCCTCAGGAATATCGCCGCCTTCTTTACCATAAATACGGATTGAATTCAGATTTTTTGAAAAGCTTGTAAAATTAGTTGTAAAAGGGAATACTTTTACCGGTAAATCCATATATTTAAATGTATCACCATAATCACGATAGAAAAGAAGGCCAACCCGTGCTCCAGGACTGTTTCCAAAGAGTTCTGCCAAAAGCGGCTGCATATCGGTCTTCAGTTTATCAATATCATTTTTCATACTGCCGGTTGCATCAATAGCAAAAACAACATCAAGATTATCTTTATCTTTTATATCTTCCAGAAGCCCACGGATATCATCAATAATTGTTTCGGGACCTTTTGAATAGATAATATCATCTGACATTTCCTTAAAACGTTCGCTTGCAACAGGATTATAATCATCAGTAAGAACAGTCTCCGGTTCTTCAATTGGTTCAGGTTCTTCAATAGGCTCTGGTTCAGGCTCCGGCAAAGGAGGTTCAACCTTTGGGGCAGGCTTCTTGATAATTCTTTTTTGAACCTTCAAATCAAACATAAATGGACTATCCATATAATCACCGGTGTAATCAGCATAAAGTTTTTCAAATGAACGGATATTTATAAAAGTACCTTTACCTATTGTAATTTCACCATTACGAGACCAGTCATATCCATAAACGATTGTCTCTGGAATATAGATATGAAAAGCTTCTGTCTCCACACCACCAAATACGGTAGTGTACTCCGGAGTAGAATCGACAAGACTATATTTTGCACCTTCTGACTCAAGTTTCTTTCCATCCAGGAAACGGATTTCATCACCATTTATTCTATTGTATTCTTTTGCTCGATATGCATAACTGTCATTTTTACCTTCAGGATCTTTTGTAGTTTCAGTAAGAAGGATGGAATTTACATTTTCAGTTTTTTTTACATATAAATGATACCCGCCGTTGGTGGAATCCGGAACAAGACGGACGTTATCTGCGGTAATACGTAACTGCTGCTGTTTTGCGGTATATAAAGCTTTCTGAGAGCCTTCAGATTCTTCAGAATTCTGCGCAAATACTGCCTGCAAAACCATCAAAAAAACTGTAATCAAAATAATTTTTTTCTGCATAAGTAAATTATCGGCTAGACAAATAAAAAATATGATTTATAATATAAGACCACAGTTTAAGTAATACTTAAGCGCTTTAATATATTTAAAAGTTTTTTTGCGAAAACAAAGATGAGCAGTACACAGGAATTTGAACAGGTAGATATATCGTCCTTTCTCGACCAGACATCAGATGAATCTGATATGCACGATAGCAATGGTGCATTTACAGACCGTCAGAATGGGCTTATAAATCAACTTCTCGACTATACAAAAGAACATGATAAAGAGCACTATGAAACTTTTGTAAACCGTATTATGGATTTGAATTCCATTGACTTTTCTGTTTCAAAATTTCCTTCTCTTCTTGAACGTTCTGAACTCTCCGGTGGAACAAGAACCCGTACTACTCTCATTGAATCTTTAATTAAGCACCAGGATGCAGGAGACCGTACATTACGGCTTCCTTCTAAAGCAGTTCTTGGAAAAAGTCTTTTGATTGCTAAAGCTCACACATTGTCAAATTTTGCAAAATATGCAGGCCATCTTGGCAAGGATTATGAAAAACTTTCTAAGGCCTTTGATACAGAGACAATTCTTTCTATGTTCTCTCTGCTGGCAGAAGATGTATATTTGAACCTTATTTCTGATACGTCTCAGCCTATGGAATTCCGCCGCGAATGGGCACTTTCTTTGCTGCTGCTTTGGGAACACTGGAATGATGAAACCAGTGAAACTGTAGCACCTATTTTGCAGTCTGTCTGGACAGCCCGCCGTAAACTCGCCCCTGCTTTTGGTACAATGATGGGTACAAGTGAGCTGCTTTTGATTTCCATGCAGATGGATGACCAGTGGATCAGCTTTATCAAAAAGAAGATGGGTGATGACGGTGTTTCACAAGCAATGGAAGAGTTCTTGTTTGGTATTTCTACAGAACAGATTCAAACTCTGCGGCAGATTCTTAAAACAAAAGGAATTCCAGCCATTGGCCGCGACGAAGTTTCTAAATTCCTTGGAGAACACGTAAAAGCAGATGCCGGCCTTGATTACCGCGACTTTTACTCAATGTATACAATCCGCCGCGATAACGCACGCTCACGTGCCCGCCTTCATCTTGAAGGACCGCACAAAACACTTGAAGATTACTTTATTCAGTTTGTAACTGCAGAAAATAAGGAGAAGCAAAACAATGACACCTTCGCAAAACCCTGGTAAGATTGAAGAAGACCAGAACAATAAGAAAGTTCCATACCATTTTGGAGAAAAGCTCCGCCAGGTTCGCGAACACAGAGGCTATACCCTTAAAGTTGTAGCACAGCGCGCCGGTGTAAGTGAAAGCCTTGTTTCTCAGATTGAACGAAACCACGTTTCTCCAGCAATCGATACACTTCTTGCCCTTGCAGATGTTCTGGACATTAACCTCGAATATCTTTTTGAAGAATACCGCAAGAAGCGCCCGGTACACATTATCCGCGGCGAATCACGTGCATCTGTAAAAGAAGATGAAGTTATCTACGAAGAACTGGCCCGCCCGGAATCTCCAACCGGCGAAGAATCTACAGAATCTTACATCATTAAGATTCCGGCTGGCTCACATACACATCACGGTTCCTTCGGCCACATCGGCCGCGAAATCGGACTCGTTTTGAAGGGCCGCGCCAAGTTCACCTACGCCGGCCAGGAATACATCCTCGAAGAAGGCGACAGCGTATCTTTCTCATCTGGTTCACCTCATGTATTAGAAAATGACGGCGACACAACCATGGAAGCAGTGTGGTTCGTAACTCCTGCTGAGCGATTCGCTAAGTGATTTTTTTTCTTTTTTCCCGCTATCACGAATATAAGAAAAAAAATACATAATTCACAATTATTGCCAGAAAATAGGCGGAAGCAGAAAACAGCCCTAAAAACATCATCCCCGTTTTTAGGGCTGTTTTTCTGCTGGGAGCCTATTTTCTGGAAAGATTTCTGTTTTTGATATTGATTTTAATTATTATAATACGTATAATTATGTAATTTTATTGCATAATTATGCATTTCTTTATATAAACGGAGGCAATGATGTCCAACAAATCTGAAGCAGCAATTCTTAAGAATCTTGAAAAGCTGGCGGTTCACAATGACCCGATCGACCAGAAGCTCTACTCGCAATATGATGTAAAACGAGGCCTCCGTAATGCGAACGGTACAGGTGTACTCGTTGGCCTTACCCGCATTGGTGATGTAGTTGGTTACGAAATCAAAGATGACCAGAAAATCGCAATTCCCGGCCGTCTTATTTACCGCGGATATAATGTAGAAGACCTTATTAAAGATGCAGAAAAGAACAAACAGTTCGGTTACGAACAGTGCGCTTATCTTCTTCTTTTCGGAGAGCTTCCAAATCAGGCAAAGCTCGAAGCTTTTTCTAACTACCTCGGCGAATGCCGTGTGCTTCCTGCAAACTTTACAGAAGACATGATTATGAAGGCTCCTTCTAACGACATCATGAATAAGATAGCCCGCGGTGTTCTTGCAAGCTATTCTTATGATGATGATCCTGAAAACCGCAGCGTTAGCAATGTAATCAAGCAGTGTATTCAGCTGATTGCCCGCTTCTCTACCCTTGCTGCTTACGGCTATCAGGCTAAGCGCCGCTACTACGACAACAAGTCTCTCTTTATTCATAACCCAAAACCAGAGCTTTCTACTGCAGAAAACTTCCTGCGCCTTATCCGCTCAGACAAGCAGTACACACGCCTTGAGGCAGAGATTCTCGACCTTGCTTTGATTCTGCACGCTGAGCACGGTGGTGGTAACAACTCTTCTCTTACAGTTCACGTTGTTTCTTCTGCAGATACAGATACTTATTCTGCAATAGCTGCAGCCGTTGGTTCATTGAAAGGTCGCCGCCATGGTGGTGCAAACATCAAGGTTATGGAAATGATGGATGACATCAAGGCAAACGTAAAAGACTGGACAAGCGAAAAAGAAGTCGGCAACTATCTCAGAAAGATTGCTACAAAAGAAGCCGGCGACCGCTCTGGTTTGATTTACGGTATGGGCCACGCAATCTATACAATCAGCGACCCTCGTGAAGTTCTTCTTAAGGCAAAGGCTAAAAAACTTGCTAAAGAGAAAGGTTTCCTCGAAGAGTTTGCTCTTTACGACCTCATAGAAAAGCTTGCACCTGCAATCATTCAGGATGTTCACCAGTCTGATAAAAAGATTTGTGCAAATGTTGATATGTACTCAGGCCTTGTTTACTCTATGCTCAACATTCCACGCGAGCTCTTTACACCAATCTTCGCAATTTCACGTATTGCCGGATGGTCTGCTCACCGCCTTGAGGAAATTGTCAGCGGCGGCCGTATTTACCGACCAGCTTACAAGAACATTTCAAAAGAGCGCGCCTTTGTTCCGCTGATGGATAGAAAATAGCCTACGGGCCAGGACTGTTCATGGCAAAAGAACGCTTAGACAAATTACTTGCTCACGAAGGCTTTGGCTCACGCAAAGATATCCGTAAGCTTTTGCGAAATTATGAAGTCCTCGTGAACGGAACCCGCACCTACGATCCGGGAACTCAAGTAGACGCAGAAAAAGACACCATCAGCGTAGACGGCGAAGAAATCAACCTTCACAAAAATCTCTATCTGATGATGAATAAACCGCAGCACTATGTCTGCTCCACAAAAGAAGGCGACCACGAAACAGTTTTTGATTTGCTGGATGACAGTCTGCGAACTCCATATTTACAGGACAAGCTTCACTTAGTCGGCCGTCTGGATATGGACACAGAGGGACTTCTGCTTTTTACAACTGATGGAGAGCTCACTCACCGTCTCATATCACCAAAATCCCACATCAGCAAAACTTATTTGTGTGGCTTAGAACACTCTGAAACTGCAGAGCATCAGGCAGAAATTGCCCGCCAGTTCGAAGCAGGTATCGAAGTAGGCCCGGAAGACAACGAACAGGGCTTTACCTGCCAGCCTGCACAAATCAAATGGATAGACGACAAAACCGCGCACCTCACAATTTACGAAGGTAAATATCACCAGGTAAAGAGGATGTTTGCGGCCGTGGGAAATATAATTGTTTATTTGAAGAGAATCTCTATGGGACAGCTCCAGCTCGACGAGTCGCTGGAACTCGGAGAATACAAAGAGCTCTCAGAATCAGATTTGCAGCTTTTAGTATAATTTTTGAGTTATTCTCCGAATTTAAACAATTTGCCTTTCACCAGCCACGCAAAACCGAATATCAAAAGCAGCACTGCTTCAACAATCATAGTAAGATATTCTGGAATGCCAGCTCCGCAAGCCCGCACAATACTCAGAATTACAAAAAGCGCCATAATGACAATCATTGACCAGGCACAAATCTTGTAAATTTTATTATTCAGCTGATTCTGACCGCGGGTAAAAAGCCAGCCAATATTGTAAGCAAGCAGGGCAAAAAGCAGCATGGCAGAGGCAGAATGAATCACATTGGAAACTCCCACAGGCAGCTGAAAGAAACCAACATACTCAATTCCATAAGGATTCTCGCAGGGAAAGAGCACAACGCCAAAAGCAAAAATGCCCGAAAGCACATTTATAATCGTATCGACTTTTTCGTAAGATCTGTAACACAAAAGAAAGATTCCACAGGCTCCAAGGATTATGGGCAAGGCCGGCGTAATATAATAAGTTACGCTGATTGAATACCACCAGTCATACGGCTTGTTTCTGACAAAAAGCCCGCCAATTATGCTGAAAAAAGGCAGCAGCATTCCAAGGCCTCCAAGTACATTTCGGTGCAGCAGAGAACTTCTTACTTTTTCTTTGATTTTTTCATTAGTATTTTCATCCATTTTTTACCTCATTTTTTGATTATATCCTTGGATTGCGAAATTTTCAAATAATTGGCAGAAATCTACATACCTTGTTAAAAATTTCCATATAAGTTAAAATAACGATGAAAAAATCACAAGGACATTTTTAATGACAGATATCGAAATCGCTCAGAAAAACAAAATGATTCCGGTGGCTGAAGTTGCCGCTAAAATTGGAATTACTGCAGACAAGCTTGAAAATTACGGGCCATATAAGGCAAAAATTACTTTTGAAGAACTGCGCGCCCTTCAGGAAAAAGCAGCCAGCAAGCCTGGCAAGCTGATTCTTGTAACAGCCGTTACACCTACTCCTGCCGGAGAAGGAAAATCAACCGTAAGCATTGGACTTGCAGACGGTCTTAATAAAATCGGAAAGAAAACTGTTGTTGCCCTGCGCGAGCCTAGTCTTGGACCTTGCTTTGGCGTAAAGGGCGGTGCCTGTGGCGGCGGATATGCTCAGATTGTTCCGATGGAAGATATCAACCTTCATTTTACAGGCGATATTCATGCAATCTCAATTGCAAATAACCTGATTGCAGCCCTTATTGATAATCACCTTCAGCAGGGTAATGAATTAAATATTGATCCACGCACAATTTCATGGAAACGCTGTGTTGACTTGAACGACCGTGCTCTTCGCAATATTACAATTGGACTCGGCGGACGCCTTCAAGGAGTTCCTCGCGAAGACCACTTCTCAATTGCAGTTGCTTCTGAAATTATGGCGATTGTATGTCTCAGCCGCACAATCAGCGAGCTTAAAGAACGCATTGACCGCATTGTGATTGGTCAGAACTATGCACGCGAAAACGTTACTTTTGGTCAGCTCAAGTGTACAGGCGCTATTGCAGCCCTTTTGAAAGATGTAATAAAACCAAACCTTGTACAGACTCTCGAAAAGAATCCTGCTTTTGTTCACGGCGGACCTTTTGCAAATATTGCTCACGGTTGTAACAGTGTAAACGCAACACTCTGTGCTCTTGCAACCGGCGACTATGTTGTAACAGAAGCTGGCTTTGCCGCAGACCTTGGTGCAGAAAAATTCTTAGACATCAAGTGCCGCGCCGCTGGCCTTAAGCCATCAGCTGTAGTAATTGTTGCAACAATCCGCGCCCTTAAAATGCACGGTGGCGTTGCAAAAGCAGACCTGGCAACACCGAACACTCAGGCTCTCGAAAAAGGCTTTGCAAACCTCAAAACTCATATTGAAAACGTTGCAAAGTTCGGACTTCCAGCTGTAGTTGCCGTAAACAAGTTTATAACTGATACTGATGAAGAAATTGCCTTTCTCGAAAAACTTTGCCGCGACAACGGTTCAACAGCAGTTCTTAGCGAAGGCTGGGGAAAAGGTGGAGAAGGAGCAAAAGAACTTGCAAAGGTTGTTGCAGAATTTGCAGACAGCGGCAAAGCAAATTATCATCCGCTTTACGAACTCGACCTTCCTCTCGCAGACAAAATCCGCACAATCGCGAAAGAGATTTACCGCGCCGCAGATGTTGAATTTGATTCTGCAGCTCTTAAGAAACTCAAGACATTTGAAGAAAACGGCTACGGCAAGCTTCCTGTTTGTATCGCAAAAACTCAAAACTCTATCAGCCACGATCCAAAGCTGATTGGTGCTCCAAGCGGATATACATTCCCGGTTCGCGACGTTCAATTGTATGCCGGAGCAGGCTTTGTAGTTGCTCTTGCAGGTGACATCATGACAATGCCAGGCTTACCAAAAGCACCTGCAGCACTCGATATTGATGTTGATGATAATGGGGTTATTTCAGGATTGTTCTAAAAAACACTGTCATCCCGAACTTGTTTCGGGATCTATTAATAGATGCTGAAACAAGTTCAGCATGACAGTTTTAGTTCTGAGACTTCAATTTAGCAATTTCAGCCGACAGTTCAAGAGTTCTTCTGTTCTGTCGGATTACACGCTGAGCAAGCAGCTTTGAAAGGAAGA
>CAMNBC010000015.1 GCA_946532115.1 uncultured Treponema sp. | reverse complement strand
CGTCGTCGAGGAATTTTTCCAGTCCTTTTAGCTTTGAAAGATCCTTTTCCCAGCCATGACCAATTCGGTCTGTAATGAATTTTGCGAGCTGAGGGTTTGCATTCAAAAGCCAGCGGCGCTGAGTAATACCATTAGTCTTGTTATTGAATTTTTCTGGATAAAGGCTATACCAGTCTTTGAGTTCTGCAGTCTTCAAAAGTTCTGTGTGAAGTTCTGCAACACCGTTTACGCTGAAGCAGGCGTGAATTGCCATCCATGCCATGTAAACCATGTTGTTATGGATGATTGCCATGTGCTCGTGCTTGTAGTAGTCGTTAGGGAACTTCTGGCGCAGCTCAATTACAAGGCGGCGGTTGATTTCTTCAACAATCTGATATACACGAGGGAGGAGTCCCTGGAAGATTTCGATTGGCCACTTCTCGAGAGCCTCTGCAAGAATTGTGTGGTTTGTATAAGCAAAAGTATGAGTTACTACATCCCAGGCTTCGTCCCAGCTTACATTGTATTCATCAATCAAAATACGCATAAGTTCTGGAATTGCAACTACCGGGTGAGTATCATTAAGCTGAATTACATGAAGTTCTGCAAACTTAGAAAAGTCTGTTCCGTGGTCTGCAACGTAGTGGCGAACAAGGTCCTGCAAAGAAGCAGAACTGAAGAAATACTGCTGCTTGAGGCGGAGCGCTTTTCCGCTTGGACCGTTATCGTTAGGGTAGAGAACGCGGCTGATATTTTCTGCGCTGTTCTGGCGCTCTACGGCACGGTTGTAATCCATACTGTTGAAAAGCTGAAGGTCAAATCCGTTTGGAGATGAAGCCTGCCACAAGCGCAAAGTATTTACAGTTTTTGTATCAAAACCAATGATTGGCATATCATAAGGAGTTGCAGTTACTTCTTCTGCATTTTCAATAAAGAAGCGAGGGTTTCCTTCCGGAGTTTTTCCGTAAGCAATGTTTCCGCCAAACTTTACTGTTACGGCAAGGTCTGAACGTTTAATTTCCCAAGGGTCACGGTGCTGCAGCCAGTTATCAGGATATTCCACCTGGTAGCCGTCTTCTATGCGTTGCTCGAACATACCGTATTCATAGCGGATACCATATCCGTGTCCAGGGTAGTCGAGGGTTGCAAGAGAATCGAGGAAGCAGGCAGCAAGACGGCCAAGACCACCGTTACCAAGACCTGCATCCGGCTCTTCATCTTCAATCATATTGAAGTCTATGTTCATTTCTTTAAGAACTTCGGTTACAGATTCTTTAATTCCACAGTTGATGAGGTTATTGCTGAGGGCTCGTCCCATCAAAAATTCTGCAGAAAGATAATAAAGCTGTTTTGTTGGCTTCTTATCATATTCATTGCGGGTTGCCATCCAGTTAGGCATAATTAACTCAAGTGCCGAAGCAGATACAGCATCAAAAAGGTCATGTTTATTGGCCTGTGAAATATCCTTTCCATACTGACGACGAAGTCGTGCAGAAAGGTTTGCCTTAAATTGTTCCTTGTCGAATTCCATGAAATAAACCTCCGGAAATTTATTTGCTCATTAAAATTACGGTTGCCCCGGAAATCAGAACATATCTTTTCTGCTCTCTCAGAAGCTCCTCATTTCCTTTTTCTAATATATCATCAGGACTCTCAAACGCAGTGTCCGCAACGCGGTGCCATTTTTTGTTTCCTGGTAATGTCGGTAAAGTAATTGTAAGGTCATACTGATCAAGATTTGTAGCAACATAAAAATCATTGTCTACCTCAAGCCCATTAAGCTTAAAAGCAAGAAAACGACTCATCTTTGCCCAGTCTGGAACCTTAGCATTTATATCATACCACGATATCTCCGGAATTGCACTTGTCTCGTAGGTATCGCGGAAAAACTTGATTCTGCTGAAAATATTATGAGATTTTCGAAGCTCTATTAAAAGAGAAGTAAATCGCACAAGCCCCTTGTTCTTTTCTGCCAGATTCCAGTTGAACCAGCTGAGCTGGTTATCCTGACAATATGCATTGTTGTTTCCATTCTGAGTACGGCGCATTTCATCGCCACCGAGCATCATTGGTACTCCCTGCGAAACAAAAAGATAAATCAAGGCGTTCTTAATTGTCTGTAAACGAGCATGTTCAATTTTTGGATTTGTACACTCCCCTTCAAACCCATTGTTATAACTCAAATTGTCGTCGGAGCCGTCGCGGTTACATTCCCCGTTCTCCTCGTTATGTTTGCCGTTATAACTCACAAGGTCGTTGAGTGTAAAACCATCATGCGCAGTAATAAAATTAATCGAAGCCAGAGGGGAACGCCCGTCGTGATTATAACAGTCTGAACTTCCGCTTACACGGGTAGCAGCCGCAGTAGACAAATGTTCATCACCACGAATAAAACGTCTTATATCATCACGGAATTTTCCGTTCCACTCGCTCCATCGGTTTTTCGGCCCGCCAGGAAAACCACCAAGCTGATACAGCCCCGCACAGTCCCAGGGCTCTGCAATTATTTTTGTATGCGACAAAACCGGGTCATCATTTATTGCCACCGTAAGAGACGGCAAATCTCCATGCAAAGGAGCTCCACTTGGTGACCTGCTCAAAATAGAAGCAAGATCAAAACGGAAACCGTCTACATGCATTTCTAAAACCCAGTAACGCAGACTGTCCAGAATAAATGCTGAGGTTACAGGATTATTACAGTTTACGCTGTTTCCGCAGCCGCTGAAGTTCATATAGTAATTTTTATCGCTGGCAGGAAGCGAGTAGTAAACATCGTTCTGAAGTCCGCGGAATTCAAAAGTATACCCGCGCTCGTTTCCTTCTGCAGTGTGGTTATATACAACATCAAGAATAACTTCTATTCCTGCCTTGTGCAAAGTTTTTACCATCTGCTTAAACTCGCGCACAGGTCCGCCCGGAGAACGGTCTGCAGCATATGAAGTTTTTGGCGCAAAAAATCCAATCGTACTGTAGCCCCAGTAATTTACCAGCATTTCCCCTGTACGCGGATTTGTATTTGCATTTTCATTTTCATCAAACTCAAAAACAGGCAGAAGTTCTACCGCAGTAATTCCAAGTTTACGAAGATAGTCTACTTTTTCTTCAAAACCACGATAGGTTCCCGCAATCTCACGCGCAAGCCCCGAAGTCTCAGAAGCAGTAAAACCCTTTACGTGTGTTTCATAAATAACAGTCTGTTCGAGAGGGCGGTTCAAAGGTCTGTCACCTTCCCAGTCAAAACTATCATTATCTACAACAACACACTTAGGAAAATCAGAAAGATCCTGCAGTTCGCCACCCATATTTCCATCAAAGCCCTGTTTCCACTGCTTGTTGTATGAACGAAAAACTGAGCCCGAAGTAAAGGCTTTTGCATAAGGATCAAAAAGATATTTATTTGAATTAAAACGAAGACCTTTTGGGGGAATATATGGTCCGTCCACCTTGTAAAGATAAAGTGCTCCCTCTTCAAGTCCTTCTATATAAATATGCCATACATCGCCGGTACGATTTTTATGCGGATCAAATTCCACAATCCGCGACGGCTTCTGGTCACTCTCATTTTCAAAAAGCACAAGGCTCACTTTTGTGGCATCGCGGCTATAAATAGAAAAATTAACACCGCCCTCCGTAAGCACCGCGCCAAAGCCCATAGGCTTTCCGTTATGAACCTTTATATCAGTCATAGTTCTAATATTTTAACACAGGTATAACAGAATTTCTAGAAATAAATAATGACACATATTTATTTTTATTACACGACATTTTTATAAACTCATGTTATAATATAACCTTATGAGCGACGAAATCAAAACAGAACAGAATAATGAAAAACTCCACACTGCAGTTGTTGCAATCATAGGCCGCCCATCGGCAGGTAAATCAACTTTTCTCAATACTGCCTGTCAGGAACCTGTCAGCATCGTTTCTCCAATTCCTCAGACAACACGTAACGCAATAAAAGGAATTGTAAATACATCTTTTGGTCAGCTGATTTTTATTGATACACCGGGCTATCATGATTCAGAAAAAAAACTAAACCTTAGACTCAGAAATGTTACAGAAAGCCAGCTTGAAGGAATTGACTGCGCATTGTACGTAATTGATTCAACCCGTGCTCCCGGCGAAGAAGAAGTAAAAACAGCAGCCTTACTCAAAGGTTTACAGGGCAAAACTGTTGTAGCAATCAACAAATGCGATTTACCGGCAAGTCGTCCGCTTCCAGTCCGCCAGTTTATAAACGAAAATCTTCCTGAAATACCGGCAACCCGCATTCTCGAAATGTCAGCCGAAAAAGACACAGGAATAAACGAAGTTCTTAAAGCACTTTATGATATTTCTCCGGAAGGAGAACCGGTTTATGATGAAGAACTTTATACAGATCAGGATTTAACATTCCGCGTTTGCGAAGTTATCCGTGGAGAAGCAATAAACCGCCTGCAGGATGAAATTCCTCACGCAGTTTATGTTGAAGTTGCAGACATTGAACACCGTAACGAAGGCAAAAAGCTTTGGATTCGTGCATTTCTTTGTGTAGAACGCGAAAGTCAGAAAGGAATTGTAATCGGTAAAGGTGCTTCAAAAATCAAGGAAATCAGAACAGCAGCAGTGCGTAAGCTTTCAGAAATATATATTCAAAAAATTGATTTGGATCTTCAGGTAAAAGTTGATAAAAACTGGAGACAAAGGGATTACACAATTAACAGGTTAATTCCACAATAGATTTATGGAGGCGTATAACAATAATTCCATATGCTGTCTTTACGTGAGGGAATGGACCAGGTCCACCACATTCTAAAAACAGATGCTATCGTGAATATCGCGCTGAGGATGCTCTCTTATATCAACAAGGAGACCGTCCTGCACAGCGTGAGGACTGCATATCTTTCATACAAAATAGCGTGTGTTCATCCTATGAATGAAAGATGTACCCTGCAAAACCTTGTAATGCTCGCCCTCTTTCATACCATAGGATTCTTCCGCGAAGACCTTCACTTCAACTACATACCACATCAAAGCGACAACAATTATTTTTCCAACGACAAAGCCACAGAAAGTAAATACGTTTTTTCCTGTTACTACCTTGAATTTATGACACCACTCCATGCAGATGCACACTGTCTCCAGACTTTTTTACTGCCGACAAACAGTGACATCCGTAAATATCTGCCTCAGGAAGAATACAAAGAAATCATTTATATGTGTGCAAGAATCAGTGACTACTGGAAAGACCACAAAGATTCTCCTCTCCCTGATGATATAAATGAAATTGCACCCGGCCATTTTGATCAGGAATTTGTAAATGCATTCAAGCTCGCAAACAAAGATAATATCTTAATAGAAAACATTAAGGCAAATACCCATTCAGCAGAACTTAACCAATATTTGAGTACCATAACTTTCCCGCAGGAAGAAAATCGATATCTTGAAAAAATGATTGTTCATCTTCTGGACTTTAAAAGCACGTCTACGATGAAACATTCAATCAATACTTCATGCATTTCATTGTCGTTAGGACTCAGACTGAACCTTAATGATGATGATATGACAAAGCTCTATACCAGTGCCTTTTTACATGACATTGGAAAAATGGCGACTCCACAAAAAATCCTTGAATCTCCCGGAAAACTTTCTCCGGAAGATATGGGAATAATGCGGCATCATGTAAAGCATTCAAAAAGAATATTAAACGGCCTTGTCAGCGATGAAATTGTAGAAATCGTTTACCGTCATCATGAGAAGCTGACAGGGAAAGGCTACCCGTGGCATGTAGCAGGAAAAGATCTTACCCTGCTACAAAGAATACTAACCGTTGCAGATATTACAAGTGCGCTGAACGACAGCCGCAGTTATAAAGGAACTTTCCCAAAAGAAAAAACCATTTCGATTATTTCGAATATGACAAACAAAGGAGAACTTGATCCTTCAATCACAAAATTTATCATAGAAGATTTTGATACTATTTTGCAGGAAGAACAGATTTTTCAGAATATGCTGCAGGTTGACTTTAGTAAAGTTATTACCTATTACAACGATTATATCTTTAATGAAACAGAAGATTGGATTGAACCTCTATTAGACTCTGCAGTTCCTTATAATCAGAACAATGAAACTGCCGAGCTTGAAGAATTGGATGATTTAGAAGATTTAGAAGAATTATAATTCTTGTTAAATCCGCCCCTTTTCATTATATTATATAGTATGCAAATAACTTACAAAACTCAGGGCGTGTGTGCACGTTCCATTACTTTTGATAAGGACGAGAGTGGAAAAATCACAAACATCAGTTTTGAAGGCGGCTGTAACGGTAACCTTAAAGCAATTTCTAAGCTCTGTGACGGTATGACTGCAGATGAGATTGCAGCTAAGCTTAAGGGCAACACCTGCGGTTTTAAGAGCACAAGCTGCGCCGACCAGCTGGCAATCGCTGTAAGTAAATAATTTTTAGAGGATATATATGGCACTTGAATGTGGTATTGTTGGACTTCCTAACGTTGGAAAGTCTACTATTTTTTCGGCTTTGACTGCGGCTCCCGCTGCGGCAGAGAATTTTCCTTTCTGTACAATCGACCCTAACATCGGTATTGTAGATCTTCCAGATGAACGCCTCGACTTTTTAGCAAGTATTCACAACCCTAAAAAGAAGACTCCTGCAAGCGTAAAGTTTGTTGATATTGCGGGTTTGATTAAAGGCGCTAGCAATGGAGAAGGTCTTGGAAACAAGTTCCTTGCAAACATCCGCGAGTGTTCTGTAATTGCTCACGTTGTACGCTGTTTTGATAATCCTGATATTATGCACGTTCGCGACAATGCAAACGAAGCAGCACCTATCGACCCTGAAAGCGATATTCTTACTATTAACTGGGAGCTCTGTCAGGCAGACTTGAATACAATCGAAGCCCGCCAGGACAAGGTTACCCGCGCAATCCGCTCTCTTGGAAAGGAAGAAGAAAAAAAGTACGCACCTTGGATTTCCGCAGTTGCAAAAATCAAGCCGCTTCTCCAGGACGGAAAATGTGCCCGCACAGCAGACCTCACAGACGACGAAAAAAATGCCCTTTACGACATGTTCCTTCTCACAATGAAGCCAACAATTTACGTTGCCAATGTTGATGAAGATTCAATTGAAGCACAGACAAATAAATATGTTGAAATCGTAAAGAAATACGCAGATGAAGAGCACTCAGAAGTTGTTGTAATCTGTGGTAAGTTCGAGGCAGACTTGGCTGAGATTACAGATCCTGCAGACCGCAAAGACTTTATGGATTCAGTTGGCCTTAAAGAAAGCGGACTTGCTACCCTCGCCCGCAAAACCTATCACCTTATGGGCCTTCGCACCTTCTTTACAGGCGGACCAGATGAGTGCCGTGCCTGGACAATTCACGCAGGCGACAAGGCTCCTCGTGCAGCCGGCGTAATCCACACAGACTTCGAAAAAGGCTTTATCAAAGCCGAAGCATATACAATCGATGACCTCCGCCAGTACAAGGACGAAGCTGCAATTAAGGCAGCCGGCAAGTACCGCCAGGAAGGTAAGGAATATGTAGTTCAGGACGGAGATGTATTGTTCTTTAAGTTCAATGTCTGATATGCTGACACGCAAGCGTGCAGCATATCAGCAACATATCAGGACGCTGCGCGCCTGATAAACTAATTTCGTGCTGACAGGCTCGCTTCGCTTGCCTGCAGCACAAATCATAGGAAAACTTTCCCTCTATGTCACAACCAAAACTTTTCAGCATTATCGATAAGGCTATATTCGATTATAAAATGATAGAACCCGGCGATAGAATCCTCATTGGGGCTTCCGGGGGGAAAGATTCAACCGCACTTGTCGAGTATTTTTCAAACCGAGCAAAACGAAAGGATGCAGATTTTACTTTTACTGCAATTCATATTGAAACCGATTTTGAAGCATGCACGATGAATCCTCGTCTGCGCCAGCAGCTGAAGGAATGGAATGTCGATACGCTGAACTATTTTGTTGACGTTGAAAACCGCCTAAAAGAAGGTTTTAAAATGAGCTGCTACTGGTGCAGCCAGCAAAGAAGAAATGAACTTGTTCACTTTGCGGTAAAACACGGCTACAATAAACTTGCACTCGGACATCATTTAGACGATATTCTCGAAACCCTGCTAATGAACATGCTTACAAAAGCAGAACTTTCAACAATGCCTCCGCGCCTTGACTATAAAAAGTATCCGCTTTCACTGATTAGACCGCTCTGCTATGCAGATGTAGAAACAATTAAGGAACATGCAAAAGAAGCCGGTTACATAAGCACTACCTGCACCTGTATGTATCAGGATAATTCCGGCAGAAAAGATGCAAGAGCCCGTCTTGAAGCACTGACCCATGGCGACCGTCATGCCAAAGAAAAAATGCTCAATTCACTAAAAAACATCAACAAGGAATATTTGCCGTAAGTTTTTAAAGTATGTAAAGTAAAAATTTACAAACATTTTACATCCACATTTTCACTCCTATTTTGACGGAAGCAAAAAAATGCGATAAACTTACATCATGAACTTCGATATCAAATGGATTATTCTTGGCATCGCACTTGTGATGTACCTCTTAGTAATTATTTTTCAGGAAAAGAAAGTATGGATGACTTCGATTGCTGCGCTTGTCATAGTAATTTTAGGCTTTTTGGCGCAGAGCGGAGCCGTACAGGGAAACGTATTCGAGCCTCTTTCTGGCCTAGGGCAGCTTTTCAATCACATCTTTTTTGAATTAATTAACTGGAATATATTGATGATTTACGTAGGCTCCATGATTATTGCCGCGCTCTTCATCTACTCGCGCGTACCAGCACGCATTGCGGACGCTTTGGTTACTGTTTCGCCTAGCACAGGAATTGCAGTTGTTTTAATTCTCGCCATGACCGGCATAATTTCTATTTTCGTAGAAAACGTAGCAACCGTACTCGTAATGGCACCAATCGCCATGGCACTTTCTAAAAAGCTAAAGCTCAATCCTGTACCATTTATGATTGGTCTTGCACTTATGTCAAACCTCGAAGGAACGGCTACCCTCGTTGGCGACCCTCCAAGCATGATTTTTGCAAGCTACGCCCACTACACCTTCAATGACTTTTTTGTACACCAAGGAAAGATTTCCATTTTCTTCTTTATCCAGGCCGGCATGCTTGTAGGCTGTATTTTCTTTTACTGTTTCTTCCGCAAAGCAAAGGAAAAGGCAAGCGTAGATAAAGAAGAGGTAATTTCATATCTTCCACTCTGGCTGCTTTTGATTATGATTGCAGGACTTGCTGTAATTTCTTTTATGAGCACAGAACTCGGTTACAGTTCAGGCTGCTTTGTACTCGGACTTGGAATTATCGGACTCCTCTGGTATCGTTTCTCACAGAAAAAATCAGGCCGCGAAGTCTGGACACTTGTAAAAGAACTGGACTGGGAAACAATCGCTTTCTTAATCGGCATATTTGTAGTTGTCGGCGCAATCAGTGAAACAGGTCTTCTGGATGATTTTGCCTCATGGCTTGCTCACGTAACGGGTGGCAGCAAGTTCGCTGGTTTTATTCTGATTCTAGCTTTTTCCGTTCTTATTTCCGGCTTTGTTGATAACGTTCCATACATCATCGTAATGCTGCCTGTTGCAGGTTCTCTTGCAACAGGACTTGGCATTCAGAAAGAACTCTTGATGTTCGCACTTTTGATTGGTTCCTGCCTTGGAGGAAACCTCACTCCATTTGGAGCATCTGCAAATGTCGTTGCAATGGGAATCCTCAAAAAAGAAGGTCATCCTATTACCTTCCCAGGCTTCCTCAAAATCAGCGCTCCATTTACAATTCTTACAACTGCCGCAGCCGCAGCACTTCTCTGGGTTATCTGGGCATAAAAAATCACCGTCACCCCGAACCTTCGCAGCATAGCTGCTCGGAGACTCGCTAAAAATGCTCCACTGGAGCATTTTTACGGCTTATAGCCGTCGCTCCCTATGTTTCGGGGTCTACTTCAGAAAAGATGCTGAAACAAGTTCAGCATGACACTTTTTTTCTAATCATTTTCAACTAATTTCCGACAATATTAATATGACAAGTGCAATCGGAAATTTCAGTAACGCATATTCTTACAGTGGCGCAATTGGGGGTGCCGCAGGAAAGCTTTATGTACCTGTAAGCCGTTCTGCCCTTCTCTATTCACACTTTGACCATGTTTCGGGCGTAGCCGCTGGAAACGGACAACAGGGTGTTTCAATCAGCAAAATCAGAATTTTAAACTCTCTCATCGACCGTCTTTCAGCAATCAAAAATCAGCCAAAAGAATCAATTCAGGATATGAGTGATGATCAGGCACAGGTTCTCATTGAACAGTATCAGAAACAGCTGCAGCAAACAGTAGCACAGCAGTCCTTTATGCTTGCCGGAGCACAGCCAATGGCAGGTTCTCTTTTCGCCATTGACGCTTAAACAAATTAAAGCATCCTTGTTTCTTTTTTATATTCCGCAAAACCAGACTTACGAGACTATCTCTTATCTGCCATAGTGATACTGACAAACAAAAAGAATTAAACCAAAACTAAGAATTCTGTTCTTTATCATATCTTCCATATATAAACGATTTTAAAATAATCACCACGAAGAATCGCTCAAACAATTGTAAAAATCGCTCCATAGTAGTATTCTAGTGGAATAATAGATTCCCGGGTCAAGCCCGGGAATGACACAGAAGAGGATAATATGAATTTTGTAGAAGACTTACTTAAAAAAGCTAAGGCTGCCAACAAAACTATCGTTCTTTGCGAAGGCGAAGACAAGCGCGTTGTAGAAGCAGCTTCTAAAATCGTAAAAGATGGAATCGCTAAAATTATTTTGATTGGAAGCGACGAAGATATTAAGGCAAGCGGAAGCAATGCTGACCTTTCTGGAGTTACAATTGTAGATCCTGCAAAAGATGCAAATGCAGACAAATATGCTGAACTTCTTTTCAAGGCTCGTGAAGGAAAAATCAACAAGAAGACTGGAGCCCCTGAATATGCTGATGTAGCCGCTGCAAAGGCCGCAATTCTTAAAGACCACACAATGTATGGTGCCCTTATTCTTAAGGCTGGTGATGCAGATGGTTTCGTTTCTGGTGCCTGCCACTCAACAGCAAATACTTTGCGCCCAGGACTTCAGGTTATTAAGACGGCTCCTGGATTTAAGACAGTTTCTAGCTGCTTTATCATGGTTGCTCCAGAAGGCGGCAACAAGTACGTTCCAGAAGGAGTTGCAGTATTCGGTGACTGCGCAATTAACATTGAACCAACAGCAGAAGAACTTGCAGACATCGCTGTTGCTTCAGCTGATACAGCAAAGAAGATCGCAGGAATTGAACCTCGTGTAGCAATGCTTTCATTCTCTACTAAGGGCTCAGGAAACGATGCTAAGTTCTACGACACTGTAACAAAGGTTCAGAAGGCTACAGAACTTGCTAAGGCTGCAGCTCCGGACCTCGCACTCGACGGAGAATTCCAGTTCGACGCAGCAGTTGCTCCAGAAGTTGGAGAACTCAAGGCTCCAGGAAGCAAGGTTGCTGGTCACGCAAATACCTTCATCTTCCCTAACATCAATGCCGGTAACATTGGTTACAAGATCTGCCAGCGTATGGGCGGCTGGATGGCTATTGGTCCTGTTTGCCAGGGCTTTGCAAAGCCTCTCAACGACCTGAGCCGCGGTTGTAACGTTGATGACATCGTTGCTACTGTTGCTGTTACAGCACTTCAGGCATAAGTTAGATCCCCGGGTCAAGCCCCGCGATGTTTGCGGAGCAAACTCGGTCAAGGATGACATTATTATAACATTGGCATTCCCCGGCTTGATGAAGTGCACCCCTAAAGTTGGACAAATAAAGTTCAATTTTGGAGGTGCATTTTTTATGTTCAAATACTCTGAAGGGTTAAAAATGGAAATTGTATTAGCTCATAAAAATAAAGGATTAAGTGCCAGGTTTCTTGCCAAGATATATGAGCCCGACAGAAAACTTATAGAACAATGGATTGCTCAATATGAATTAAACGGAAAATTTACAGAACCAACGCGACATTTTAGCGGAGAATTTAAGCTAAAAGTGCTAAACTATCAACAGGAGCATCATCTTTCAGACTTAAGGACAGCTTTGCTTTTTGGAATAACGAACAAAGCTACAGTCGGTACTTGGAGAAGAAAGTATCTTGCCGGTGGTAAAGAAGCTCTGTTTCAAAAACAAGGCAGGTATTCAAAAATGCCAAAGAAAAGTTTAATACCAAATAAACCAAGAGAAGAATGGACTGAACAGGAAGAACTGGCATATCTTCGAATGGAGAATGAATACCTAAAAAAATATCTGGCCTTAGTTCAGGAAGACGAGAAAAAGAAACAGCAGCAGAAAAAAGACAGAGAAAAGTTGAAGCTGTCAGAGAACTAAGGTCAAAATACAATGTTTCAGATTTAACAAAACTTACAGGTTTACCAAGAAGTTCATTTTATTACTCAGAAGCTCATCCAAAGCAGGACAATCATAAAAAAGAACGTGAACTTATTCAGCAGATATATCATGCAAATAAAGGACGTTATGGCTACAGAAGAATCACTTTGGAGTTCAGAAACAAAGGTTTGACAACTAATCATAAGCTTATTCAGAAACTGATGCATGAAGAACACATTGTCTGTAAAGTTCGTCAGCACAAATATAATTCCTATAAAGGTCAGATAGGCAAAGTTGCACCTAATCTTTTGCAGCGAGATTTCAGTACAACAAAATCGAATGAAAAATGGGTTACTGATGTTACACAGTTTAATCTGTTTGGAACAAAGCTTTATCTGTCTCCAATTCTTGATTTACATGATCAGTCACTAATCAGCTGGAATCTTTCTGAAAGTCCGAACTATGCTCAGACAGTTGATATGCTTGAAAAGGCATTCAAGAAAATTCCTGATGGAACAAATCTGATTCTGCATTCTGATCAGGGCTGGCAGTACCAGATGTATGATTATCAGAGACGTTTGAAAGAAAAAGGAATCAGGCAGAGTATGTCGCGAAAAGGCAACTGTCTTGATAATTCGGTAATGGAAAATTTCTTTGGTTTATTAAAATCTGAGCTTTTATATTTACAGGAGTTTGAATCTGTTGAACATTTCAAAAAGGAGTTGATTGAATATTTATCATGGTACAACGAAAAGAGGATAAAGGTTAAATTAAAAGGACTGACCCCTTTACAATTCAGAAATCAGTCCTTAAAATTAGCCTAGTTAAAGTGTCCAATAATTGGGGTGCACTTCACAGGACCGGGGAATCTTTTTTCACCATATCTTCAATTTTACTAAAGTTTTTAATTGACACTTAATCCATCTTTACATATACTTAAAAAAGTTAGGTATATTAAAGATGGATTCTTTTTATGCTCTCAAAAAGTTACTGACTGCCTTTGAGCAGTATTACACATTAATAAAACAACCAACACCTCCCTTCTGCGCCGAAGCAGAATTTCGCTCTCACAACGAACAGTATTTTCTTGTCCGTTCAGCTCATATTGCAGACATAGATTCAAATGAATTTGTTTATTTTGCAGATACAGACGGATTAGACACAGAAAAACTTGAAGAACTCGTAAATGCTGCCTGGGAAGCAGGCCTTTCTAAGGTTCGCCCTTATAACGGTCACCGCAATTCAGATGTTTCTCTTTTAATTTTTACAAAAACGATTTCCCAAGAAACAATCACAGCAATCAAAAAAACAAAGCTTTATAAATCCTATAAATTCAGTTTCCACGGCTGGAGTCACTTTAAGCTGGCAGTCTGCAAACTACCAGACACAAAGACAGAGGCTTCTGAAATTGAAGTTTACACAAACCGACAGGGAAAAGATTTTATTAAGCTGATTAAAAAGAATTTAAAAAATCCAAAGTGATTTTTAAATAAGAAAACTTATACTGATTTACGAGGAGGTAAATCACATGACAGCATTATTAATTATTCTTGCTGCAATCGTTTTGCTTCTGGCCGGTTACATTTTCTACGGCTCATGGCTTGCAAAACAGTGGGGAATCGACCCTACAAGAAAAACACCAGCTCATGAAAAAACTGACGGTGTTGATTACGTTCCGGCTAAACCAGCCGTTTTGATGGGACACCACTTCTCATCTATCGCTGGTGCAGGTCCAATTAACGGCCCTATTCAGGCAGCCGTTTTCGGATGGGTTCCTGTATTCCTGTGGTGTGTAATCGGAGGTATTTTCTTCGGTGGTCTTCAGGACTTTGGTTCTCTTTTTGCTTCACTCCGCCACGACGGAAAGACAGTCGGCGAAATCATCAAAGATTCTATGGGCTCTAAAGCAAAGAAGCTCTTCATTATCTTTGCCCTTCTCGTTCTTATTCTTGTAATAGCATCATTTGTAAACGTTGTTGCTGCAACCTTCCTTACAGCTTCTGATGCTGTAAAGACATTTGGATTTGTTACAAATCCAACAGGAAACCAGACAACAGCTATCATTTCTCTTCTCTTTATTGTTCTTGCTGTAGTATACGGAATCCTTACAAACAAATGCGGAGTTAAGACACTTCCTGCTACCATCATTGGAATTATTGGAATTGTTGCCATTGTTTGTCTCGGTCTTAACGTTGGTTTTGCTATGACACGTACTGCATGGATTGTATTTATTGGTCTTTATATCGCAATTGCTTCACTTATTCCAGTATGGATTATGCTTCAACCACGCGACTATCTTTCTTCATTCCTTTTGTATGCAATGATTATTCTTGCACTTGCTGGTATTGTATTCGCTGCATTCACAGGCGGAGCCAGAGACATTGCATTCCAGCTGCCAGCATTCACAGGATGGAGCCAGAAAATTGGTCCAATGTTCCCAACTTTGTTCATCACCATTGCTTGTGGTGCATGTTCAGGTTTCCACTCATTGATTTCTACTGGAACTTCTTCTAAGCAGCTTGACAGTGAAAAACATGCAAAAGCCATCGGCTACGGCTCAATGCTTATTGAATCTGCTCTCGGTATCATTTCCCTGATTGCAGTTGGTGTAGTTTCAAGCCAGTTCCTTTCTCAGGATGATGCAGGACGCTGGGTATTTGCAGGTTCACCTCCAAACGCATTCGGAACAGGTATTGCAACTCTGTTCAGCAACCCAGGTTCAAATGTATTCAACACTGTAAAAGCTCTTTTAACCCTTGCAGTTTCTGTATTCGCCCTCACATCGCTTGATACAGCAACACGTCTCAGCCGCTTTATGTTCTCTGAACTTTTCCTTAAGGAAGGAGAAAACAGCTGGAAAGATGCAACAGGTGTCCGCAAGGTACTTGCAAACCCACTCTTTGGCACAGCTTCTATGGTTTTAATCGGTTGTATTCTTGGGGGACTCAGCCTTTCTCAAATCTGGGGATTGTTCGGAGCCGCAAACCAGCTTCTTGCAGGTATTGCACTTATGGCAGTAGCAGCATGGCTTGGTGAAGTTGGAAAGAATAATAAAATGTTCTTTATTCCAATGGTATTTATGCTCGCCGCAACACTTACAAGCCTTATCATCACAATCATTGCAAAGATAAAGGCTATGGTTTCAGGTGCCGCAGGAGCTCTTGCATGGGGTAACTGGTTCCAGCTCTGTTTTGCAACAGCAATGACTGTACTTGCAGTAATTCTTGTTATTGAAGGCATTAAAACATTTGCCAAGCAGGCAAAGAAATAACACAAAAATCCGGCTGCTTCCGTAGAAAATGACAGTCGCCAACGGGGATGATGTTGTCGTCTGTCATTTTCTACTTCGCGTCCGGATTTTTTTTGAGTTCTTACAATGCTTAATAACAAGATTACATACGTTTGAGAATAATCACAGACACGTCGTCAGTGCGCGGCGTGTCTGTACTGAACCTGGAAACTGTTTCCATCAGATTCTGCATTATTTCCTTAGCATCAGAATCTTTTTTCTTTTTCAAAACTTCAACAACTCTAGGAACATCAAAAGACAAGCCTTCTTTATTTAATATTTCTGTAAGACCATCTGTATACATCAAAAGGATATCACCTTCTTTCATAATGAAATCCATTTCAGAATATTCAACATCAAAACCATCCAGACCTACAGGTCCTGTAAATGGAGATTCAACATCCGGAAGAATTTCTTCTACATCACCACTTTCTGAGCAGTACATCAACGGATATGGGTGACCTGCATTTGCGAGAGTTACAGTACAAGTTCCATCATCATTATCTTTTGTACGAAGAAGAATTCCAGTGAGGTAATTTTCAATATCACTCTTTGCAGCAATAAACCGTTCATTAATTACCTTAAGCACATCTGCAACCGAACTTTCGTTTTCCAGCGATTCCATATAAGTCTGCTGAATAATATTTTCAGCCAGCATAGTTACAAGGCTTGCCGCAACCCCATGTCCTGAAGCATCAAAAAGCGAAACCCCATGCAGATTTTCACCATCGTGATAAAAATTAAAAAGATCCCCGGAAACCAGAGAAAGCGGTTCATAGCATACTGCAAATCCCCAGTTTTTTAACGGCACCTCAGGAGCATGGAAAAATTTATTCTGAACAATTGCCGCCATTCTCATATCCTTAAGAGAAATCTCACGGTCATGTTCAAGGCGTTCCTTTGCATTCAAAAGTTTTTTTGTCTGATTTTTTATCTCTTCTTCAAGCCCCTGGTTCAAATAATCAAGACGGCCAGACATCTTGCTGTAATCAATACAAAAATAAATGAATATTATTATGATTACACCAGTCAAACCAAAAATTGAAAGGAACGGCATTTTAATATTTCGGAAAGCACCCTTAATAATTACATCAATTCCCATCACAATAAGAAGGAATGAAACAGCATCTAAAATAACCCGTGCCTTATTTTTAATTCTTGGTTCAGCTTTTATTGCTGCAACTACAGCATAATATACTGAACACAGAAAGCCTACACTGGCAATTGGAATCAAAATCAAAGTTTTCTTTACAAGCCATAAATAAGAAGGTGCCAGAATTGCACAGCAGGCACTGACTATAAATGATGTATATTGAATTACAATCTGATACGGCTTAAGTTTCTTTTCAATAAATGAACAAATAAACATAGAAAACACAAATTCTATTGCAAAGAAGCAGGTAGATTTTGCAATCTTAACATACCAGAAAAATGGAATACCGCCGTGAAAACCTGCCCAAGGCAAATCTGTAATAAAGAAAATAGAAAAGAAAACGGCTGTGAGAATATTTAAAAATGCAAAATGTCTGAAACTTGGGAAAGGCTTATAAACATAATAAAGCATGAGGAAGAATACCGCACAAAGCAGCAGCATTCCTTCAAAGAACATATAAAAATGACTTCTCCAGAAAGTCATAATGTCCGAAGTACGCCAGCCATCCTGACGCAGCCCAATAAATACTCCGTCTGTAATAGTTGCATGTCCAAGACACTGAACTTTAATTAAAATCGTGTTCTTACCGGTCTGATTCAAATACAATTCTGGAAAATCAAAAAGATGAGCAACATAACCTGCTTCCTGATTTATCGGATCATCCGGACTTTCGCCCATTACACCATAATCATCTATATATCTTCCATTGAGATAAAGAATATCTGCATAATGAAGATATGGAATTACCATAGAAAGGTCGTCATTTTGTAATTCAGGAATAAGTTCAAAGTCTGCCTTGAGCCACACATATTTTCCGTCTATGCCAACCAGATCCATAAGATTCTTATAACCCATTTTATCAAGATGCTCAAATTTAAGATTTTCAGCATCTTCAGGCATGCTGCCGGCATCTGTCAGAGCCCAGTAAAAATCATCATCAAGATATATTCGAGGAGAAACTTCTTTATTTCCGCAAGAAGTCAGAATTAAAGGAGAACATATTAGAACAATCAGCAACAAAAGTCCGGAAGGACAAAAAAAACATTTTCTCATAATATAACTAAAAAATTATATCAGAGAAAATGCTTTTTGACAAAGAAAATTACGTTATGGTTTTTATTTCAATTGACCTGGATTACTTCACCCGAAGGTCTTTGAAACTGTCTTAAGCTGTTCAATAATGCTGATTTTCTGAGGACAGTGACCTTCACAGTTACCGCAGCCTACACATTCAGCAGGATTTCCGCTCTTTTTAAGTTCTTCGTTAAAATTCCACTTGAATGAAGCAACGCCATAGCGCTTACTTTCGTTGTAAAGCTCAAACATGCGTGGAATATTAATGTTCTGAGGACAGCCCCCGTTAGTTTCATCTACGCAGTAACGGCAGCCGGTACAAGGAATTGCAATTGTAGACTTTATCAGCCCCGCAGCCTTTTCTACACAAGCCTGCTCTTCTGCATTGAGCGGAACAAAATCCTTCATATAACTCATATTGTCGCGCAACTGTTCCATATTGCTCATACCACTCAGAACGACAAGAATATTATCCATGCTTGCACAATAGCGCACAGCCCAGCTTGCAAGACTAGCCTTTGGATTATAATCAGTAAAAATCTTTTTAGCATCGTCCATAACGTTTGCAAGACTTCCACCCTTAATCGGTTCCATAACAGAAACAGGAATTCCATAGCGCTTACAGATTTCGTAGCACTTGCGACTCTGAACATTATCGCTTTCCCAGTCAATATAGTTAATCTGCAGCTGAACAAGTTCAACCTCAGGGTGCTTGCTGAGCATCATCTCAAGAGCCTCAGCTGAATCGTGGAAGCTGAAGCCCGGATGCTTAATTTTTCCTTCAGCCTTCATTTTCTGCATCCATTCAAAAGCACCAAGTTTTTCTGCAGTTGCAAAAACATCACGGTTCAAGGCATGCAAAAAGTAATAATCAAAATATTCTACGCCGCATTTTTTAAGCTGTTCATCAAAAGTCTTCTGCAAATCAGCAGGGTCAGTTTTTCCCCACAAAGGCATTTTTGAAGTAACCTGGAACTTTTCACGTGGATAGCGTTTTGCAACAAGCTCACCAAAAACACGCTCAGAAAATCCGCCATGATAAACCCAGGCCGTATCAAAATATGAAAAGCCCTCAGCCATATAAGCATCAATCATCTCGCGGGTCTTTTCCAAATCAATGTTCCCCCAAGTTTTGTCTTCCGAATAAGGAAGTCTCATTAAACCAAATCCAAGTTTCTTCACAATTTGCTCCTATAAAATTTGTAAGGAGGGGAAAGCCTTCCCCTGCGGCCGCACTTCGTTGCGTCCTACCCCTTCTCCTAGGGTTGCACCCTAAAACCTGCTTTTTATTATAAGTGAGAAATCATAATTCGTGTTGTAAAAAATGATAATTAAATTGTAAGAAAACGAAATCTTCTATGAAATAAAAATTCTGTTAGGAATAAAATTTTTATTTACAAAAGAGTTTTTTTGGTCTTATAATTATTCATTCTTATAAAAGAGGAGAGTTTACTATGAGAAAAACTATCATCGCCAAATTTCTAACCACTATACTTTTGTTCGGGGGGGGGCTTTATACATTAACAAACCTGGCATCCTGTGACAATTTTTTGAACAGCGGCGACCTGCGCGAAGACATTCAAAATGCCATAGACTACAATAATGCCGCAACCTGCACCGTATACTTAAAAGCCGATGCAGATAAAGGCGACTTCCTTTCCGATGGCGAAAAAACCTTCAAAATCGACTATAACTCAGAAGTTCAGTTCTCTGTCAATCTGGACAGCTATGTTTTCAAAGGGCTCGAAGCAGTCAGCAGAAGCGACCCGAATATCAGCCGCTCAGATTGTGTACAATTCACAATAATATATTCAGATGACAAAAAAGGCATTTATAATATCAATATAAAAATCCTAAAAGAAGCAAGCGATATTCTTATCCGCCCGGTCTGCATTCCGCTTCCTAAACTTACAGAAATTGCACCAAAATTTGAATCAACAGGCTGCGATCAGGATACCACAATAAGCTTTACTTTTAATAAGGAAGTGAAACCAGAATCCTTTAAAGATGAAAACGGCACTTATTCCTGCATATCCATTTATTGCGACGACGGAGATCTTTCTTCTAATTTTTCAACTCCATATTTTTCATCCGATAATAAAACCCTGTATATACCGGCAAATTCGCAGAAACTCATTCTCCCTCCAGACGGCACAAAAAACATCTTGAATATAGAAGTAAAATACGATTTTTCAAATGCCTGCGACATAGACGGTAATAAACTCAACACCACAGGAGTATATCAATACAAAATCAACAAGAACTTTGGCAAACAGCGCAAGGTTATACTCCATGTAGAAAGCGATGCTGATTATGGAAAATTCCTTTCTTCAGGCGAAAAAGAATGTACCGAAGGCTACACTATCGAAGTTCAATTTACCATAAAAAAAGATGAATATAAATTCTTAAACTTTGAAGCAGTAAGCACAGGTGCCAGTCACGAAAGCCGCTCAGACTGCGTTGTTTTTGAAGACCTGGATAAAGATGATGTCGGCGGCATTTACAAAGCCCGTGTACGTCTAATAGAAGGAAAAAGCGATATACTCATTCGCCCGCTTTGTCAGGAGCTTCCAAAAGTAACAGAGTTTTCTCCTAAAATGGAATCGGCAGGCTGCGATCAGGATACAGTAATTGCAATTTCCTTTAATAAAGAAATGAACCCAAAAAGCTTTACAGACGCCAAGGGAAAATACACCTGCATTAAAATTTCATCTTTTGATGGTGATGATTTAAGTTCATATTTTGCAAATCCTACATTCTCAAGCGATAACAGAACCCTTTATATTACTCCTCTTGCTGCAAGTGACACCAGCAAACTTATACTGCCACCAGACCAGGTAAAAAACACTCTGGGCATCAAAGTACAGTATGATTTTTCAGAAGTAAAAGACTCCCAAGGACTGAGCCTTACTCCACTCGCTCAAAGCGGAAGCCACGAATACAAAATCAACAAAAGCTATGGTAAGCAAAAAATTGCAAAGCTTCAGATAGACACAGACATCAGCCAGGGAAAATTCCTTTCCAGCGGAGAAAAAGACTGCTACCTGGGCTACACTCTGGACATACAGTTTACCCTTAAAAAAACAGATTATGTATTTAAAGATTTTGAAGCAGTGAGTAGTAAAGATGGAGTAACCAGCCTTGCAGACAGCATTTCCTTTGAAGAAAAAGAATATGATGATGATCTTGGTCTTTACAAGGCAAAAGTCCGCCTCATAAAAGACCGCTCCGACATCCTTATCAGGGCAAAATGCAACCTCATTCCAAAGCTCGCTTCAATCACTCCAGATTTTACTTCCAGCGGCATTAATCAGGACTGCGAAATTCAAATTAGTTTTAACAAGCCTGTAAATCCTCAGTCATTCGGCAATTATTCCTGCATTACAATCAGCTCAGGCGACGGCGATGATTTAAGCTCATATTTTGCAAGCCCTTACTTTTCTTTGGATAATAAGACTCTTTGCATAAGGCCTCTTGGAGCAAACAATAATACAAAGCTTCTTCTGCCGCCGGAAAGCTCTAAAAACACTATGAACATCAGACTTCAGTATGATTTTAGCAATATAAAAGATTTTGACGGCCTCACATTAACTGAAAGCGGCTCCCACGAATACAAAATCAAAAAAGAATTTGAAAATCAGAAAACAGTAAATGTTTCTATGGGAGAAACATCAGATGCAGAATATGGTTCCTTCTTCCCTTCTGGTAACAGAGTCTGTGTTCTGGATTACGACACAAGCCTTCAATTTACCGTTAATAATGAAAAATACAAATTCATCGGATTAAAAACCAACCACCCTGAAAGCATAAGCCTTACCCTGCTGGGCGACCCAACTAATGAAATATATAAATACAATCTGCGCGTTACAGCTGTCGTAGACGACATTCTTATTCAGCCCGTATGCCTTCTCCGCCCTGCAATAACTTCTACAACCCCGGCAGTAAACGACAAAAAGTTTACAAATACCCCGATAGAAATTACCTTTAACCAGCAGATGGAAGCTGAAGATGTAAATGCAAATGACAGCATATTTAAGTACGGAGCAGATTACATTTCCATCTCCTATGGAGAATATTCACTAAATGATTATTTTGAAGCCCCGGTCTTTACATCTGACAGTAACAAGACAAAACTTATACTCAGACCAAAAGAAACAAGACTAAATGAGTTTATGGAAAACCAGAAGCTGCCTTTCATAGATATAAAAGTAAGTTTTGGAGAAAAGATTACCGTAACAAAAGATGGTCAGACAATGCCTCTTGTTACCGGCTCAGATTTTACAGTTTCTTATAAGGCCGCTGTAGAAAGTGACCCTCCACGCATTATGGACTTTTTCTTTACCCATGATAATGTTTCATTAAACTCTAACGTAAAGGATGCGCAGCGCTTCTCAAATAAAGTCTATACCGGCGACTCTTCTTTTAATGCCGAAGATGTAATAAGTAACTTTACTTATGACGGAGTTTTCTATATCTGGGGATATTTTTATGACAGCGGAGTTGGAGTAAAAACTGTCACCATAAAAAAACAAAGAACTCACAAAAATGCCACAAAAGATGCAGGTGAAATAGCTCTTGATGAAGAAGCTGTATCTGATACTCGCAATGTAGAAAATTATGCAGAATTCATAAGCGACGAAAACGGCAAGGTTTATTTCTGCAAAAAAATAGACCTGAGCCAGCAGGAACCCGGCATTTATCGGTTTGACATTGACATAGCAGATGGCTGTGGCAATACAGTCAGCCCAAAGCCAGTATCTGTAATTTACAGAAAAGACTTTTTGGAAGATTCAAGTTTTACAAGAGATTATTATCCTTTTAATAGACCTTTAAAAGATGATTATAATTCAAAAGCAGTTTATATTTACACAGTTCATAACGGAGAACTTCCTCAAAATTGTTCCCACACTAAAATATGTGGAAATCTTTTTGTTCTTGGAAATTATAACCAATATATAAGTTACAAAAATAAGGATAATGAACTTGTAACTGAAAAATTTACGGAAATACGAAATGACGGTTATTATTTACATTATCAGGATTGTTTTTACCACCCGCTGGATGTAGAAAAGGTTGCCGGCCTTGATTTTACTTTAAGTATTACAGCTGCTGTAAACGGCAAAGAAACCCTGCTTGGCAAAAGAGATTACAGCTTCCCTAAGGAGCCAATCATTGCCTCTGTAGGTTCTGATAATAAACCTGTCCTATATGCACCTGAAGGAGCAACAGGTAAATTCACAACAAAAGATGATGGAATTTATATTTACAGTGAAAAACAATATTCTGAATTTCCTATTTACAGTGATTTTCTAGGACCTTATAATTTTAATGGAGAAGTAACTTCAAACCTGCAGGCTCCTGCAATAAGAGGAATAGAATACAGTAAATCTGCACAAAGTGAATGCTTTGACCTGAAAATAACTCTAGATGAAAACTGGAAAGATTCTTATGACTGCATCAGCCTTGACTGCACGTACCCTATGATTGGGGAGGAATATTATCTTGGAACCCCAACAGCTTCAGGATCTAAAGACAAAAAAATAACAACAAGACTTTTTGATGGCAATAAAAATGTAATTACAACTTCTATACCAGTAAAGAGCCTCTTCTGGTTTTACAAAGAAAGCGGATATAGGTTGGGAAATGACATAATATATTCCATTTCGGGAACCAAAGATTCTGTTACAAAAACTACAGAAAGCTATTGCATTACTCCAAATAACCTCGACAGCGAAAACAAAAAAAAATGCGACAATCTGCCTCCACAATTTTTAAGAATCCAGGGCGCGCAAAATGATAAGCTGATTGTCTCAATTAGCGATATGGAATCCGGCATAAAAAGTGCAACTGCCAGAATGAATGGAAAAACTTATCAGATGGCTCAGTCAGCTTCATATAACACATTTTATGAAGCTCTAATTCCACTGAGTGATTTACAATTTGGAAATAACAAAATAGAGGTTACAGCAACAGACAATTCTAATAATGTAAGCAATGGTTATGTAACAGCAAATTATATAATTAAAGAAACAATTAAAAATCCTGAAGATACAATTAATAATAATGAAGGCAGTTGGAATCTGCAATTTAACTATACTTATAAGACTATTGAATATGTTAATTATTTACTTCGCACTAACTTAGCCTTTGTTTATTTCTACGACTTTAATTATATAAATCAAACATGGAATCAAACTCCAATTGTACAATTAACTGATACGAATCAGGACAGCCATTATTCGATTGAAGGAAGTAAATTTGTAAAAGTAAAAGTTATAAGTGATAGCCAGGATATTATTAATGAAGAAATAGATTATGGTGGGCATGAAAACCCAGAATACTCTACACGTTCAAGTTTAAAAGTTTTCAGCAATTACGAAATCTACTACACCGGTTACGGCTCAGAAAGGGGCAGCGGAAACTACAATGTTCTCTATAAAAATGGAACTTCAAAAGAATCTGTTGTTGTCGCAAGCGATGCTCCGGTTTACATTCATACTCTTGTAACAAACAGCCCTTACAGCGAAGCAAAAGATTTTACCCGTGCTCAATGGGAGTGTAGAGATGGCATTGGTACAAAGCAGATAAACTTTACAACCGATAATCATGATCCAATCCGCTACAACATTCCTACAGACCAGATTCAATCCGGCCAGTGCTATGTAGTAATTGCACACTATGCTGACGATTCTGTTCTTATGAGCGAGGTAATGGTTAAGTAGTTATTTTCTTCAGAAATGCAGTGCAGCCTTCCAAGATGTCATCGTATGTCTGGTCAAAGTTGCCTGTGTACCAGGGGTCTGCAATGTCGCGGCTTTTGCCTGCAAAGGACAGAAGCCGCACGATTTTGTGCTGATCATCCGGAGCCCACCAGCGGTTCATATAGTAGATATTCTCGTCGTCCATTGCAACGAGGTAGTCATATTTGTCGTAATCGGCATTTGTGATTTGTCTTGCAGCGCGACGGGTAAAAGGAATGCCCATTTCACGTAACTTTGTACGGGTGCCGTAGTGAATATCGTTTCCTATTTCTTCACGGCTGGTTGCGGCAGATTCAATTAAAAACTCGTGTTCAAGGCCAGCCCGTCGCACGAGTTCTTTCATAACAAACTCTGCCATTGGGGAACGGCAAATGTTCCCGTGGCAGACAAAAAGTATTTTAGTCATTAGAGTGTTGCAAGAGTACGATCAATTCTTGCAAGAGCGCGCTCTTTGCCCAGAACTGAAATAGAACCAATAAGTGGAGGAGAAACGCGGCTGCCTGTTACTGCCATACGGATTGGCATCATAAAGTCACCGAGTTTAATTCCAAGTTCTTCAGCCTTAGCCTTTGCAAACTCTTCTGCACCTTCATGGTCAAGTTCAAATACCTTACCTACAAACTCTTTTGCAACCTCAAGAACTTCCTTAGTTTTAGCAGCGTCAATGCGCTTTGGAATAATCTGGTCAGCAGGAGGAACTGCAGGTTCTGTAAACATAAAGTGAACCATTTCTGCAGCTTCTGTAAGGAACTTAAGGCGTTCCTGAATAAGAGGCATAAGTCCCATCAATGTCTTTTCAACATCCTCTGAGCTCATGTTCATGCTCTTGTCTACGCAGTAAGGCTTTCCATCTTCGCCCATTGCAACGCCGGAGAACTCAGGGCCAACATTTGGTTTTGGCTGTGGGTTTTCAGGATTGATTTCGAGAAGAGCATCGCCTGTTCCTGTAATAAATGGAAGAGTCCACTTGTAAAGCTCTTCTGTTGAAAGCTGGCGGATATAGTTTCCGTTGTAGTACTCAAGTTTCTTATAATCAAAAACTGCTGGAGCCTTGTTGAGGTGCTCAAGCTTAAATGCCTTTGCAAGTTCATCGAGAGTATAGAACTCTTTTCCTTCTTCGTATGAACAGCCAAGCATTGCAACGTAGTTTACAATTGCCTGTGGAAGATAACCGCGGGCACGGAACTCATTCAAAGATGTAGAACCGTGGCGTTTGCTTAATTTCTTTCCGTCTGCACCGTTTACCATTGGCAAGTGGCAGAACTCAGGGTGTTCCCAGCCGAAAGCGCGGTACATCTGAACGTGGAGCGGAGTAGAAGGAATCCATTCCTGAGCGCGCATTACGTGGCTGATTTTCATAAAGTGGTCATCAACAATGTTTGCAAGGTGATAAGTTGGGAAGCCGTCAGACTTAAGCAAAACAGGGTCCGGAGAAATATCTTCATTCTTCCATACGATATCGCCAAGAAGGTGGTCGCTGAACTTTGTTTCTCCTTCCATTGGAACCTTAAGACGGATTACATAAGGCTTACCTGCATCAAGATTTGCCTTTACTTCTTCCGGAGTAAGGTGACGACAGTTGCGGTCATAACCAGGAGCCATCTTGTTTTCTGTCTGAATCTTGCGGATACGGTCAAGGCGTTCTGCATCACAGAAGCAGTAGTAAGCCTCTCCCTTTTCTACGAGTTCATAAGCATATTTCTTGTAAAGCTCAAAGCGTTCACTCTGAACGTAAGGACCATATTCACCGCCCTTAGAACCGCCTTCATCCCAGTCGATTCCAAGCCATGCCATTGTATCATAAAGGTTCTGAACATATTTTTCGTCGTAGCGGGTACGGTCTGTATCTTCGAGACGCAGAATAAATTTTCCGTTTTGTGAACGTGCGAATAGATAATTAAAAAGCGCAGTGCGGACACCACCAATGTGCTGCATACCTGTAGGTGACGGAGCATAACGTACACGAACTTCTTTGTCTGCCATAAAAGACTCCTCATATTATAGAAAATAATGATTGATTATAATGATTTTGAAGATATGTCGCAATATAAAGCCTTGGAAAAGCATTCTATTAACAGAGCGTTAGTTATATATACAAACTGTTATAAAAAAAACTTTCCATATTTTAAATCATACCTTATAATTAATTGATACAGATATTTTTCTTCAAATAAAATAACAGGAGAAACTATGAGCTCAAACAAAACACCCGCTAACGGAATTAAAGTACCTTGGTACGGATATCTTATGATATTTTTACTATATGCTACACCATTCATTATGACTACCCCTATAGCCTTGCTGACAGGGCTTTTTACCCTGAATGAATTTGCAATCATTTTTGGGCATCCTCTCGTTAATTTACTCGTAGCAGTGATTGTGATTCTCGGAGGAGCAATGACCTTTATCCTTCGAAAAATCATTAATGATTATGATGGAACAGAAGCAGGAGCAAGAAAATTCAATAAAAGACTCAAGCTTGTTGATACTTTAAATATTCTTCTTCCTATTTCTTCTATGATTATAATAAGCCAGGTAATCACTATAATTTTAAAAAGAGAACGAGTACAGCTGCTTGCTCTTCAGGGCACAAACACAGGACTTTTTGTAATGATGCTTTTTGTTGGTACACTTCTTGATGTAAGTCTTTTCTTCTACATTCTTCACATCAGAATTATAGAGCCAAGATTATATTCTATTTCTTTCACCAACAAGGAACTGCCTCTTACAATCATCCAGAGAAACGTACTTACCCTTACCTTTGCACTTCTTGGAGTAATATTCCTTGTTATGATTACCATTACTCCAGTAAATCTTTCTGCCGGCTCTAAAGTCCTCTACAAACGTCTCTCACCTATTCTGTTTTACAGTATGGTTTACTTTATGACGGCGACCTTCCTGCTTACAGATGATGTTATTAAATCTCTTCGTCAGATTGCAGCCATGACAGCAGCCCTTTCTCAAAAGGATTACACTGTTATTGACCTTAAGCCGACACACCGAAGTGAGCTTGGAGTTATCATTCAGGCACTTAATGAATTCAAAAATCAGGCAGGAGATATTCTTCGCGACATTGATGTTTCTACAAAGAAAACTTCAAACCAGTCTGATGACCTTGTTCATAATATGGATTTGACAAAAGACAACGTTGCAAACATTGTAGAATCTATTTCAAGTGTTAAACAGGAAATTGAAAATCAGTCTGCAGGTGTAGAAGAATCAAACTCTTCTATTGAGCAGATTATGGGTAACATCCGTTCCCTCAACAATTCTATTGAAGCTCAGGCAGCTGGTGTAACTCAGTCTTCTGCAGCTGTAGAAGAAATGGTTGCAAATATTGCCAGTGTAACTCAGATTCTGGAAAAGAATAATCAGGTTGTAAATGCCCTTACTTCTGCCGCAGATAAGGGACAGCAGCAGGTTAAGGCTGCTGTAAAAACTGCAGACAGTGTACTGCAGCAGTCTGAAGGAATCTTACAGGCTTCTAGCATTATTCAAAATATTGCAAGCCGTACAAACCTTCTTGCTATGAACGCTGCTATTGAGTCTGCACACGCCGGTGAAGCAGGAAAAGGTTTTGCCGTTGTAGCAGAAGAAATCCGCAAGCTTGCAGAGCAGTCTGGAGATCAGAGCAAGGCTATTGATGAAAACCTTCGCTCACTTTCAGAAGCTATCGGCGGTATTACAACAGACATCAATCTTGTACAGACCGCTTTTGAAAATATTTACGAACTTTCACAAAAGGTTCGTGAACAGGAAACTGTAATTGCAAACGCAATGGAAGAACAGAACTCTGGTAACCAGCAGGTTCTTGAAGCAATGCATGCCATCAGCGATTCTACATCTGAAGTTAAAAATGGTTCAGCAGAAATGCTTGTTGGTGGTGAACAGATTCTGAAAGAAATGAAAAATCTTTCTGAGGTAACAACAGTTATTGCTGATAATATGAATCAGATTAATGACTTCTCTCAGCAGATTTCTGATGCAATTGCAATCACAACTGCTTCAACAAACAGCACTCAGGAAAATCTTAAGGTGCTTATGAAAGAACTGACTACCTTTAAGTTGACAAAAGCTTAAATGGCTCAGAGGCAAGTTATACTTGCCGACTTATCATAATGCTAAAAAACACGGCTTCCTGCCGTGTTTTTTTTTGTCTTTTATGTTATACTAGGAAATCCGGGGGAATTAAAAAATGGCAGATTACCACGAATTTCCGGCGGCTCCAGAAGGCACGCCTGTAGCAAACTTTGTACACCTTCACGTACACTCAGACTATTCTCTTT
>CAMNBC010000014.1 GCA_946532115.1 uncultured Treponema sp. | reverse complement strand
GCCGAACAGCGTCTGCAGTGTATTCAAGAAAGTTGATTTTCCGTTTGCACCTGTTCCCCACAATATAAAAATACATTGTTCTTTTACATCGCCACATAATGCGTATCCCATTGCTTTCTGAACAAAATGAATCAGTCCTAAATCATTATCAAAAATCTGCATCAAAAACTTATCCCAGGTCGGGCACTTTGCGTCATCCTTATAAATAAATATGCTCTTTTTAGTACTCAGATTTTTAGGATTAGGAGGAATACCTTTTCCGTTTTTCAAATCTAATGTAAGTTTTTCAGTATTAAAAAGATAATTGTCAGTATCTAAATCACTGTCACGAACCTTAATTCCTTTTGACATTTTCAATAAACCAATCAAAGACTGAATCCGGCGGAAGCTCTCACTTTTAATCAGATGTTTTTCGAAAGCTCTCTGCAATTCCAGGTCTGTAATGAAACGCAATCCCCGGTACATCTGATGCACAAACTCAACGCATTCTTCTTCAACATAACCGTCGTTATCAACTTCCCAACAGGTGCCATTCCAGACGAGAAACTTATTATATTTTACACAGAAGCGAATCTTTTCCCCAAAGGCCTTAAGAAAATAATCTCGGTTAGTGATGTCCGTAAACTGCATTTCGCCCTTTACAAACTTATTAGCGCGAAGGTCTCGGCTAAGCTCTTCAATGGCTCGTCTAACATCTTTAGTCATCGGCGGTGTATCAGTTTTCTTCTTAGTCATCAATCATTCCTTTCTCTTTGAGTAAGAGATAGTAAGTCTTGAATCTCAATTGCAAAAGCTCAAAAGGATTCACTATATCATTTATGTCATACTTTTCATCAATCAAAGGTTTATTTTCATAAAGCGTAATAAGCGCATGAGGAAACTTCTCATAACTTTCCATTGACCAGTAAGCACAAAACTTGTCAGCCTCAATACAGGGCTTCAAGTTTGCAACCTTACCAGCATTATGATAAATATCAACATCACTCTTTACATCTTCCACAAACTGCTTAGCCTCGCGCCAGAGTTCTACAGGAATGTAATCATCAATCTGTCTCATAGGCTTCCAGGTTCAAATACAAAAAATCTGACAGGACGACCACAGGCAGTTCTGTCATCATCAAAACGAACTTCCGGCCAAAGCGTCCACCAGCCAGAAAGGTCAAAATCTGTCTCTTCCTGAATATCAAAAAATATCAGCCCAGCTTCAACATCTTTTACAACAGCCGGAAAGGTCTTTGTCGTATCATCCGGCTTTTTTGCTATGACAGTAACTTCCTCAAAACCGCTAAGGTCACACTTAGTATCAATCTGAATTCTTAATTTTGTCTTACCTTTATATATACGTTTCATATACCTTCCTTAAATCTTACATTCCAAATTGATTTCCAAATCAATCGGACAAAAGAAAGTCACTACATTGTTTGCTTCCCGAATCTTTCCGCGCAGCCAGTCCCAGAAACTCATTACTGTCTTCACAGTACGAAAGAACAAACGAGATGCAAAAGGTCTTGCGGTAAAATCAATTTCACTGTCTGCAGAACGGAAAAGAATCTGCTGTCTTGTAACATCAGATTCCACATTTGGATCCGGTTCTATAAGTCTGAAATATTCAAGCTTCTTTTCTGTAATGTCCGTAACTTCATTTAATGAGTCAGCACCACGGAAGAAAAGCATCCTGCTTTCACGCTCCGAAGTCCCGTTCAAGAATGAAGAAAGAGAATGTCTCATTCCGTGCTTTCTTTCTGATGTTGAAGAGGGAATAAGATTTTCAGAAAATAATCTTTTGAAT
This sequence comes from uncultured Treponema sp., assembly GCA_946532115.1. Classification (GTDB taxonomy): domain Bacteria; phylum Spirochaetota; class Spirochaetia; order Treponematales; family Treponemataceae; genus Treponema_D. The sequence goes on along the minus strand of CAMNBC010000014.1, from coordinate 28,724 downwards.
ATCTGCTTCCTGAAAAACAAATCAGAATAACTAACAGCTTCATCAGGTCCTCTTCGTTTTGCACCAAGTTTTCTTCCAGAAGTACCAATGGTTTCTTTTATATCCTGCAATAGTTTTTTATAGATTCCTTTCTTAATGATTCCTGATGTTACATTCATTACAGAAGCTTCATTTACAGAATAGGCATAAGCTTCAGGAGTTACATCACGATAGGTTATGTAGAAAGATGGATATTCATTTATCTGTCTTCTTGATATATAACAGTCTTCAAGATAACCACCAGTCATTACTTCATAGACTGTATAATCCTCAAACTCTTCAAAATCCCAGTTAAGTTCATAGGGAGTAATCGGAGCACTTCCGCTTACAGAATTATCCCAGCAGAAAATAGGAATTGGAGAATAAATACCAATATATAAAGGATTATCACGTGTCTGACCATTATGAACATATCTTCCAAACAAAGGTTCTTCTACATGAAGCGTTACATGAATCCAGCCTGATTCTCTGCCGTCTAAATATATTTCTTCAGAATCAACAGTTAGAAAGTTTTCCCATTTTCCAATTTTCCCATAACGTGTTTCATCATTGTAACAGGCAACAAAAGGATAAAAATAGAAATTCTTAGGGTCATAAAAATATGTCCAAAACAATTGAGATGTTGGTTTCCTATAGTAATAATAAAACTCTATAGCATAAACACCATCATCTCTCATGTCATAAGCAGGGTTGAACTGATACACAAAGATACGGTCTTCTTCGTATACTTCAACCATGCTTGTATACCCGCCAGTTTCTGGAGTCCAGATATATTGCTCTTTAAGATAGTTTGAACCAATATGCTGATTTCCCGCAATGGTTGTACCCATACTAAGCCCCGTTAAAAGTTATCTGCCAGTCAATCTGTAAAGAGTCAGCTGAGGTTACGTTTACTGCAGGAGTAATCTGAGCATAAGCCAGGCACTTAGCAGCACTTGTGTTTCCATTCATCAAGGCAACTTCATTAATACCGTTAGCATTCAAATCACCTGCAGCAAAGCTTGTACGATACAAAACAACATTCTGTCCGGAAGAACCAAAAGCTGCCTGAGTTTTTGGGAATGTTGAATCCAGCTTTTTGAATGAGCCAGTCGGAGTATTTACTCCAGTGTTGTTCTTAGGAGTAGAACCGGTCCAGCCTGTTCCAACTCTCATATAGCCATTAGTCGCATCCACCTTTGTCAGAGTAGGATTACTAATCATCAAATCGGCAATCATCCCATCGCCCTGATTTGTAATAGTGTTATGATGTTTGAAAATCATAGGACGTTCTTTCATTCTAAAGAGCGTTCTCCAAAATCCATTCTTAAAATACTTAACGTGTCCATTGCAATCTCTGACTGTAACAGTAACCAATCCTCTAACTTTTCCTTTACTTGAAATCATTTATCCTCCTGTCACCCTGAACTTGTTTCAGGGTCTATTTACACAAGCTACTTACAAGCCCAAACACCAGTGAAGTTACAACAACGCCACCGGCACCACCAATCAAAGCTCCATAAAAGAATTGATTCTTTTTCTTTTCTGCAGCTTCCTTCAATTTTTTGTTTTCCAATTCAAGAGCCAGTTTTTGTTTTTCCATCTGGTCAGCTCTCTCTTTTTCAAAAGCAAGCTCGCCACCAACTTCCAGTAAAGCAGCCTTAACTGCCTCTTGAGCAGTACGTTCAATTTCTTCTTCCGCAATTTGCATAACTTCCTCAATCGTCAGCGCCGGTCCCTGAGGCTCTCGAAGGGCCGGAACACCTTCTTCTGAATCTTTCTTTTCCGTCGGTAATTGCATCGCAGACTGAGCCATAAGATTCTGCAAGCTCACGAGCATCAGCACGCTCAATACGAGCAATCGCTTCATCACGCTTAGCCGCAGCCTTCCTGTTGATTTCATCAGAATCATCCTCCATATCGTCATGCCGAACTTGTTTCGGCATCTCTTTTACAAAGAGAACCGTGAATATAGCTACAAACACAGCTCCCAGCCAAATAAAAATTTTCTTAATCACTTCCCAAAGCTTCTTCATCCGATACCTTCTTTGAAGTTTTAAAATCCTTAAACTTCTGAATCTCTCTTCCTGCAATAACAGTAAGAGCCACAGTCAGCCATTCGCCGCCGCCAAGCACCCCAAAGCAAAGAAGTACAGTTGCAACAATAAAGATTACAAACTTCACGCTAAGCAGCTTTTCAACAAGTCTCTGAAATCTAAAACTAATCACAATCATTTCTCCTTGCTCAAAAGTTCAGCAAACTCAGTGAACTCATAATCAGCCCCAAACAGATCAGAACGTTCATCACTAGCTTTCTGCAGCGCACGTCTATCAAGACCTCGTACAACTACCGTGTAATCCATAGCGTTATAAACCGGCCTCATATCAGAAAGAGAACGCAACACCGCATAAGGCTCCACACAGTTCAGCACAACATCTGTTCCGGCAAGTCCTGCCACATGAGCGCATTCGCCTTCATGGTAGATTCTGTTTCCAAGTTTTCTGTCGTAGTTGGAAATAAAGAATACAGCCTGAATGTCACTCTTGTCCGGATTTTTCTTTGTAAAGAATTTCTTATACAAAGTGTCAGCCGTAACTCTAATCCCACACCCAGTAGCAAGAAGAAGAGCGAGGCAGACAGAGCCGGAACAATCAGCCTCAAGCAAATTTTCTTTCCCAGAGACATAATGCAGAAACTGCATTCGTCCCAAGTAATACTGGTAACGCTGAACTTCAGTCAAATCTTCTGTAAGTTCTTTTTCAGCTTCCAGCATCAGCCTTATTTTCAAATCACGAATCTTTTCGTTCATCACATCCCCTTAACAATCAGCGTTATTAAAGTAAGCCCAACATTAAAGCAGCTGATAACACAGGCAATCACAGCCATAGTTTTTCCAGCTTTGCCACTGTCTGCTTTAATGTGTTCTTCCAAACGACGGGCTGTCGCACATACCTGAGGATTGAACTGACACGCTGTACTTCTGTTGTCTAAACAGTCCATCCGTTTTTCCATTGCTTTCTTAAACTCCTTCATCTCTGAACGGAATCCAGAAAGCTCCACATTCAAATCATTAATAGATTTCACCAATACACCAATTTCCTCGATATGCATCCTCCCGAAGCCTAAACCCGCGTTACCCAGATTTCGCTGGAGAAGGCTTCTTCTTTTTTGTATCTAAAAGTAAGCTCGTCGATTCTTACTTTTTTGTAACTTGATTGAGCGTTGAGTCTGATATCCATAAAGGCACCAACACGTGCATGAATCAGAGGAAGATAAGTTGTAAGATAATAAGCGCCCTTGCAGTTAATACATTCCTGCAGAAGATCATTTGCACGTTTCTGGCAGAAAGGCTCTCCATCAAATAAATCATCACTCAAAAACTTGGATGTAACGTTTCTAACAATCTGTCCTTTGACCGCAATCTCGTTATCATCTTTTACAAAAATGCTGTAGTTAGTTTCAGAAATAATTGCTCGGCCTGTGATGGAAGCCTTGCGAAGTCCAATCAGTTTTCCGTCACGGCCTAGCTGCACAATTGCGCGGTCTTTATAAGTGGTAGTGTCATATTGAATAATTACAGGCTTATCTTCGCCGGTAACTTCCATTGCCTTAAGAAAGTCTTCTTCAGAATCAAGCTGGTCCGCATACACAACATTGCGAGTTTTTCCTTCCTCGTTCTTGGCGGTGTAGATAGCCTGATAATCGTTATCAGAAATGATTTTTCTAGAATCATCCGTGAAAGGATAATAAGGCTTCATATCCTCGTCATACCAAACTGGAGCATCAGAATAAGACCAGAGCTCCTGGCGTTCAGTCTGAACATAACGAGTGTATTTCAGTCTTACGTTGTTTGCATACTTATCATTATTATTAAAAAATCTGTAATGAGTAATTTGAGTTTCATACAATGTAAAATCAGAATCTTCACTGTATTCATTTTCAACATCATAAGGAGATTCAATAAAAGAAAGAGTCAAATCCTTACCACATTCCACAACAGCGTCATAAGCTTTAGCCAGAGCGCAAAGTTCTTTCCAGGCAGAACCGGCCACAACAACATAAGGAATATCAAAACGCAGAGTACCACAGTTTATTTCATTAGCATTAAGTCCGCCGCGTTTTGCAATAATATGAACAAGAGAGTTATCAGGATTTGTTCTGTCACAAACAACAGAGTGAACCACAGTCTGAGCGTCAGTCCAGTTATGCTGCAGCTTTGTATCATCAAGCTTAGAGCTCAAATCAATTAAGCGTACCTTGGTAGTCTTATCAAGATATCCTGTCTCTTGGCTCTGAAATCCATTATCATCAACAAAAAGGTGAAAGCGGAAAAAAGTGTTTTCACGTTCTCCAAAGCAATACCAGATCTGAACACCAAGACCTGTTGTATATTCAGCATTATGTTCAACATCATAAAGGCCTTTAAGAAGAAGCTCTCCGCAGTTTACAATTCCTCCGGCTTCTGTTTTATACGAGGTTGCAACGCATTCAAGAATATCAGTATCAGGAATATAAACATCGCCATCTGCAAGTTCAAAGACAACTCTTACAAACGGTCTTGAATCAGTATCGCGAATCTTATTTTCTACTTCAGGTGGTAACTCGTAAAATCTCATAGCACCACCTGTGTATTCTGTTCAGCGTTTCGGATATTAAAAACTACAATTCCGGTAACTTCAAACTTCTGGTAGCAGAGCACTGTGTCAGCGCAGTTGATGTCAGCCATATCATCAAGAGGTTTCAAGTCATAGAGGTCCAGCCAGATTCCGTTCCTGGCATCAAGCTGGATTGTAAGTTTTTCAATTGTATTTTGATTTGGATAGTGTTCAGTGTTTAATGGGAAGTAAAGTGTTATCTGATATTTCTTTTTTTCAGTGAACTTGCCAGTAAGCTCAAAGCGGTAAACAAGAGGCAAAGTTTTTAAGTTAGCAATTACAGAGTGACCGTCATAATAAAAAGTGCGGCACTGGTTCCACGGCAAAGAGGGTGTAGTTATATCCCAGCTTGTAACGTAGGAGTCATCATTTTCTTTTACATCAAATCGAAAATAAAGAGGCTCGTTGTTTTCTGCCCGGAGTTCAAACTCTTTGACCGTTACATTTTTATAAATGAGTTTTTCGCAGACTCTATCAACAAGAATATCAAACTTGTCATCTGAATAAAAAAGCAAAAGGAACAGAGCAAGAATATTATTATATTCAAGTCTTGTAACCACGCAGCCGGTAATGGCTTTGCCGGTTTCAACAAGCTTCTCTCTGTTCCTAATGCCGATGACGCCTGGCAGAGCGTAGCCTTTCGACGCTTGTCGTACAGTTTCCTCGCTGTATGGTAGTGGATAATAGTAACCGTCTTTTGCCACAGTCAGTGTGCAGCTCTTTCCCTGAATCATCATAAGGATAGTGTAAGCTCAAACCTTTGTGCAAGAAGGTAAATAATTCTTAACCTTTTCGGTCATAGATGAAAAGTTCGATTTTCATTATTCAAAAAGTTTACTTTATATTCATTACAGAAATGATTTGTTTATATAGATTGATTTTTTCTTCGTATTATATTAATTTGGTATTTGATAACAAAAATGGAAGACGAAAAAATACAATCAGAAACAAGCAGTATAGTGACGCTTACAAGTGAATTCACAGATACAAATGTAAATTCTAATACTCAAGTTGAGAAATCTTCCGAAGAAACTCAAGCTTCAATACCGTGGTATTTGAGCAATACTAATACTCATGTATTATCTATTGCAACATATTTAAGTTTAGTAATTTCTATTGTTGGATTCCTAATTACATTTTTTTCTATTCGTACTGTGAAAAAACATATTATGTTAGTAAAATACCGCCAAAAATTTGATTTTGCAAAAGAAGAAATTAATAATATTATGGCTCCATTTAACAAAAAAAAAGTTGCTGGTATACAAATAAATCCAGATATTCAAGAATCTATTATAGGTCAATTAAAGGAGATGCGAAAATTTAGTTCTCGCAAACAACAAGAAAGATTAGATGTAGAAATCAAAGATATTAGACAAATGAAATATATTACAGATTTAAAAACCTGCATTAATAGTATACTTACAGATTTTTCATATAGAGAGGATAAAGTATGACAAAAGAAGAATTTATTAGATCTTTAATTGAAAAAACAAATGCTGGAATTGTAAAATGGCAGCTTGAAAGAAATACTCATTTATTTTTTATTCCAAATCCTGAACAAATTGTTCGTGATTTTTTTACACAAATTGACTCTTATACTATTTATGTTGTTGAAAAAATGGAAGTTACAGAAGAATATGGTTCTGATTCAATTTCGATTGTTATTTATGTATTAAATAATAATATTTTGCAAACAAGAATTTATCCAATTGAATTAACAGAATACACTTATGAGGAATTTTTAAATTGTATACAGTCTAATCCTGATGCTGGGTTAGCAAATGTTTTTGCAAATATGAAATAATTTGCAGAGCTTGTAGTATAATTATAAAAAATATTTCTAATAAGCTGCTGCTTGCTCTTTATTCTCAGTTGGTTCTTTTATAACAAGCATATTCATAATCTCGTCAAATTTTTTAAGAAAGATTTTATCCTGATGTATACCTCTCCAAAGACCAGCAATTACAGGATCTGCATTCCTAACATTTGTGTCATAAAAAAATGCCATCATAAAAGTTTTTGTGTCTTTTATTTCCAAAGAAAAAAGTTCTCTGCGACCATAAGTTTCATTGTAATAAGCATGACATGATAATAAATCACGAAGTTTACTGTTTAAGTCTTTGTTATCTCTTAAATTTGGATTTTTATATGTTCCAATCCCATTAAAGAAAACAAGATAATATTCTTCACTTCCAGCTGCTAGAGCACAAGTTTTATCGAGATGAAAAACATACCTACAAATACAAGAAATTATTTCATAAATAAGTATTGCATAACTGTTCAATTCCAAAGATGTGCAAGAAGCCAATGTCAATTTATGACATAATGCCGTTAGCGAAATAATCTTTTCCTGTTGTCTGCGTTCCATGTCAGAAAATAAATATGAAATAAAATTAGCAAGATATTCTTCGTTTACATTTATTCCTTCACGAAAATCATTTCTTGTAAATGGCTTAAAGTCTTTTTCTAATCCATTTAATACTTCAAGTCTTGAATCTAATTTTCCATTAGGTAAAGGAATTATAACGTCCACAAATTTCTGTAAATAGGAATCGGCAAAATGTTCATTCCATCTAAGAGCAATCTCTTGATTTTTCGGATCTTCTATTCTAAACAAATCTTTTCCAAAAACTTTTACAATACTATCTGTAAGAGTTTTTTTATTGATTGCCAGAAGTTGTATAACAGGCATTTCATTACAAATATGGTGTAATCTTTCAAGTACCTTTATAGCATATTCAGGAAGACAGCGATCCAATTCGTCAACAATAAAAATAATAGTTGCATGTTTAGAAAATTCTGAAAGCTGATTTTTTAAATTTTCGATTCCATTTTTTAGGGGAAGAAAAGTATCAACCTGTTTTTCAACGTTCTTTAACTTAGATTTTGCATTCTTTATATTTTTTAAATCATTTGCAACCTCTCTAACGTCAGTTCCAATTGCATCTTTAAGTTTAGTATTTACAAATGATATTGCAAGATTTTTTAATAAGAATAGAGCCGTAGCAGCAAGTTCAGCATTAATTCCTTCAATTATTTGTTCTTTTTTGTATATTTTTTCTATCTCAGAAATTATAACAGACAGAATTGCAACTAACGGCTCCTCATAAAAATCATTTTCCCAGGCATTATAATGAAAAACAAGATACTTATTTTTGTTATCTGCCGTAAGTTGATTTTCTAGTTCAGTTAGAACCCATGACTTTCCACAGCCCCATTCTCCATCAATAGCAAATGAATATCCAAGCGGATTATTACTCTGATTCAAAATAATTGATTTGATGAGTTCAATATATGGCTGGCGTGAAAGGCAATCTGTCTCATGTTTTTTGCTGATAGTATTCTTTTTCATATTAAACTTTTATCCCATGGCCTGAAAAATCTTTTCTGGCATCATTTTTTTCTTGTAGTAATTCAATATTTTTGATTAATGAATCACTTAATATTAAACTTCCTAAATTTCCGTTTTGATATTCAATATTGATATAAATCATTTTTTGAATTTCATTTTTTTTATAGACTTCGTGAAGTTGTTGGTTGTCAAAAATTAATTGTAAATAATCAGCTTTATATTGTTGTAACTCAGAGACGGTTGTTTTTCGTAAAAAAAACATTAGGTTGCCGATTTCTGTTATATACTTTTCAAGATGAAACCATAAATCAATTTTATCAGAATCTAATTTCTTTAATTCATCTCTAAAACTTGCTTTTATCTTTTTTTCATCTAAAGACAATAAATGATAGACATTCAATTCCAATATAGAATATTCATAAGCTTTTTCATTTTCTTCAGATGCAAAATCTTTGCCGTATTGTAATTCAATTGGTAAACATCTATGTTGCATAGAATTTCGTAATTGTTCACATAATCGATAAGAAAAAGAAGAGTCATAAAGCCTATGAGTTTCTGCCTTATAACTTTCTAAAACTTGCTTATCATATTCAGTAAGAAAAACTAAATTCTGATCCATAAAAAGTCTGCAAGAACTAAGTAAATTATTTATTCTACGAATCACAGTTCTTTCATCATAATAGTTATCAATAGGCTTAAATGAGAAAGAAATATTATTTCTGATTGAAATTTCTGATAAAGAACTATAAAGGTCAAAAAAATTATTTATTAAAATGTCATAGTTAGTTTCAATGAGATTTATCATTGAAAGAAAATCATACATTTTAAGAATTCTCTTGGCTTCTTCTGTTGAAATATATTTTCTAGTACTTTTATCCCATCCATAAAAACCGAGAAAATATTTTGCATTATCATTAATATCAGCCATGCTTATTTTACCTCAACCTGACCATTCATAAGCAACGGCAATAGGTGGCTACGAAGAGAGACTAGTTTTGCAGTTTCTTTTTGGTTTAATTCAATTATTGTATAAAAAATTGACAAGTTTTTTATAAGAGGCCTTAATTCTGTAATATTTGTTGGAAGTGCTATTTGTAAATCTAAAATATCAGATGGGTTTATAGATGGATATGATGATGCATTTAGATTTGCTATTGAATCCAACCTATTTATATTTTCAGAGCTCGTTATGAATTGATAAAAGATTTCATTGTATTCACTTCCCATCTTACAAGACATAACGGCAAAGCCTGTTGAAGCAATCATATTTTCAACAGGATTTTTTATAATACCAAAATGACACTGTGAAGGTCTTACTGTTGAATACAGAATATCATTTTTTTTGATAATTCTTTTTGCTCTGCTTGGGATTTTTTCAGAACGTTCAATTCTTGTAAAACTACTTATTTGGTTTTCAGTTAAACTGCTTGTATCCAAGTACGAGATGAATTCATAGTTTGAATTTGTTGTAATTGAATATTTATTACAATCAAGAAGCTCATCGAGCTTCTTGACTTCCCATCCATCAGGAATCTCGCATTTGAGTTTTTCATTCCAGACCATTTTCCCGCCGCTTGCCTTATATGGTTTGCCCTCTGCATTAGGAAAATCGAATTGTACAAACCAATGGTCATAAAGACGTTTTGCCATTTGTTCAAGTTTTGCGTTCATACGACGGTTCAATGCAATTTTTCTGTCTATATTACTAAATATATCTCCAATTTTTTCTTGAGTTGGTAAATCAGGAGCTAATACAGGAATCCCATTTAATGTTTCATTTGAGAGGGTATATCTTTGGCCGCTTCCGCTTGCGTTATTTTCAAAATACTTCTGAATATATTTTGAATTCATAAAGGCATTCAAATATTTACCAGAGAGTTTGTTTTTATCAGGTGTTACTAAAGCAGTATGGTAACCAAGTACTACATTTTCAAAATCATCAGCAATATAGGTTGGTACGCCTATATCATCTCGTGTTTCACTATCCTTTGTAAAAGCGACTTGACCTTTTTTGAGAGTAAATGAATCAATTTCTTTTTGACTTGCAGATGCTTCCATAAAAGAATCTGCCATTTCTTTAGTAATTGCCCAGTTATAATAAACATCAGTAAAATTGCATAATTTTACAGGAGTTTCATTTTCTTTAGTCTTCTTATCAATTCCGCTTATTTCTACTGTAGCTAATTCATCCAGCCGGTATTTCTTTAATTCCATCTTATTTTAGTCCTTCTTCTTTTTCTGCTGTTTCTTTGTGGTAGCAGATTTTGCAGCATCTTCAACTGAAGGTAACTTTGATTTTGCTGCATCCTCAACAGTTTTATTCATTTCTTCCAGGACAAGAGTCTGTAATTCTTTCTTTGGAACAATAAGTTCGTAATCGGCAACAGCTATTGGTTTATTTACATCCTGTAAGGCAATTTCAACATCAAGATGGTCTTTTTCGGCACAGAGAATAATACCAATTGATTGATTTTCATCGTCTTCTTTCTCAAGCTTATCCAGAAGAGAAAGATACATATTCATCTTGCCAACATATTCACTTTTAAATTCACCGATTTTCAAATCAATAGCAACAAGACATTTGAGTTTTCTGTTAAAGAAAAGCATATCTACAAAGTATTCTTTGTTGTTATATTCAAGGTGATGTTGATTATCAATAAACGTAAAACCTGTTCCAAGCTCAAGCATAAAAGTCTTAATTTTTTCAACAAGGCGTCTTTCAAGTTCAAGCTCAGCAATTGGTTCTGTTACATTCAAAAAACCAAGATTATATGAATCCTGCAATATTTCATTTGCTTGTTCTGCCTGTAATGCTGGTAGTGTCTGCGCAAAGTTATTGTCTCTAATCTCATTTTTATGAGCAGAGTACATATCCATTTTTATGGCATTTAAAAGAAAATCCTTATTCCAGTTTTTCTTCACTGTTTCTGTTGCATAATAAAATGTTTCTTGGTCAGATAATTTCTTATTGATTAATAATACTATCTTTCTCCATGATAAAACTGCAACGCAGCGTTGCAGTTTTATATCTGAATCGCAATAGCGTTCAAAAAATTGTTTCATGTACCAAAGGTTTCTTGGAGAAAGACCCATGTCTGGATAATCTTTTTTAAGATCAACAGAAAGGCGTTCTATAACGCTACTTCCATAACCACCTTCGATTTTTCTTTCATGCAAAAGCTTTCCAAGATTCCAGTAGGTTGTGTTTGCAGTAGAATTTACTTGAAGAGCAATGGTTGAACGTCCTGCATCTATTTGGGTTCTAGCAGTTTTTAAAAGGTCTGTATATTCATTTTCTGTAATAGGCATCTTTGCCTTTGATTTTGCTAATTCTTTCATTTTTTACCTCCCACAAATTCAAGTCCTGCAAGCTGCTTTTTTATTTCACTTTCAAGTTTATGACTTTCATCAAACATAGAGTTAAGCTCGTCAGTATCAGCTTTCATTTGTGCATTAAACTCTTCTTCACTTATATCTACATATTCTATCTTGATGTCAAAGTATTGTCCTGCGCTAAGGGCATAGCCTTTTTCTTTAATCTGGTCATAAGAAACAACTACGCTAAAATCGTCAACAACTTCTTTCTTACGGAATGTAGTTACAATCTTTTCAATTTCATCTTGTGTAAGACGGCGTTTCTTTAAGCCCTGTGCATCCTTATATTCTTCGCCGAGCTTCTGCGCATCAATAAGAATTACATTTTCACTTGATTTAGATTTATCAAAGAAGAGTACACTAACGTTAGTACCAGTATTAGCAAATACATTGCTTGGCATTGAAACAACACCCCATACAATATGTTCATCTACAATCTTTTCAAGAATCTTTTTACCAATTCCATTTTTAGAAGTAATGAATCCTGTAGGAACAACAATTGCACCTTTTCCAGATTCTTCCTTCAAAGAGTTTATAACATGCTGAATAAAACAAAGGTAGATTTCCATCTTATCCTTGTCATTCGGTTTGATGTTTGGAACGCCTGCCCAGAATCGTGCCGGTTGTGCCGCAATATCTTTATGTGTATCGCTAAAGTCCATCTTAAATGGTGGATTAGAAACAACAAAGTCAAATTGCTTCAAACTAGTTCCGTCTTCGCTTTTATGGTAAGGACTTACAAGGGTATCTCCCTGAATAGCATTATCAAGACTTGAAACAAGGTTGTTTAAAATAAGATTCAGTTTGAGCATCTTATTAGAACGCTGGCTTATATCCTGGCTAAAGATTGTACACTTATCTTCTCCAATCTGATGAGCCAATGCCATAAGCAAAGTACCGGTTCCGGCTGAAGGATCATAACATTCAATATTGTGTAAATCTTCGTCATCGCCTACAAGCAGTCTTGCCATAATTGTTGCAATTGCATGAGGTGTATAATATTCTGCATATTTTCCGCCTCCTGCTGTGTTGTAATCCTGAATAAGATATTCAAATACAGCTGCAAAGAAATCATAATGCTCTTTAAATGCTTCTTCAAAACTAAAGTTCGCAAGCTTATCAATAAGAGCTCGGGCAAAAGCTGCTCTCTGGCTAGTATCTGTAACGTATTGTGTAAGTCGCTCAAAAATTGGAATCTTTGCTTTTTCTGCAGTCATAGTAGAAAAAGTTTCAATGTTTACAGCTGCAATATCTTCCATGGTGTCATCGAAAATCTGATCAAAATCTTTTTTGTTCTGCTGATTCCAGAGGGTAGAGATTAAATGTCTGCTGTAAAGATTCGGACAGTCTGCTCCAAGAACTTTACAAACACGCTTCTGTTCATCTTCAGAAAGCTTTGCATATTCTTCATCCCATTTTGCAGCTTTTGCAAACAGAGCTTTGTAACGAGTATCTTTTGTTTTTAATGTATAACCAAATTTATCATTCAAAAATTTATAAAGGAAAACCTGAGTAATAATCTTGAATTCGTTACCGTCGTTGCCAAGCCCTTTTGCCTGGCAGGTTGCTTTAAGTTCATCAATCAGCTTTATTGTTTTGGCTTTAATATCGCTCATCTAATTTATACTCCGTAAACATTATGATATTGGTTCAAATACTGTTTGGCTACTTTGTTCTTTATAAAGTCACAGTCATCCATTCCAGATTCAATCTGCATTTTATACAAAGTACCGTCTACAAGTTCATAAACCGTATTTTCAAAATAGTCATCTTTTTTAAGAATATTGTTGCGGTCAAAAACCTTCTGATCAATTTCAGTTTTGACCATAAGTAAAGCTTGAACAATATCTTCCTCAAATTCAGAAATAATATAAGGCTCATGCTTTATCTGGCGTTCCTGATTAGCTTCACGGATTCTTTTATGGACCCTTACAAACTTAGCATCACCGCCATATTTCTTGGCAAGATTTTCATTCTTCTTATTTATATTTCTCAACCTTGCAATGATTTCATCCAAGTCCTTGTTCTCTTCATTGAATTGAGCTATCGAATTAGGAACAAATCCATGTTCTTTGAACCTGTTTAAGAAAGCCGCTCTGAGGGTAATAAACTCCGGGTCTTCCGGGTCAAAGTTGTTTTCAAACTCATTCAAAGTGCGCTTGCGTTTTTCTTCCAGTTCTTTACCGCATGAAATGATTTTTAATTCCTCTTCGCCAATCTTGGCAAAGTTGAACTTAATATGCAGCATTGCTTCATTTATTGCAAGCTTAGTATCTTCACTTGCAATAAAAGCTTCCTTCTGATTAATCAAATCAATATGATTCTGAACCTCGCTGAGCATTTCTGCTACTCGGTCAAGCCTAACTTTTGCAAAAGCGGCTTTAAGCTCTTCATCACCAAAAGTACGAACAAGATTGCTCATACATTTAGCAGCAAACAAAGCATTTTTAAGTTCAAGAAGTTTATCCTTATCTTCAATCTCAGAAATCTGAGAACTGAAGTTTTCTGCATTTTCAGTATCATAATCAAAAAGTGTCTGCTTAATAACTTTCATATCATGGATAATCTTCTCAGGATTTTCCAGAATCTGAGTAAAGGTATTTGTATTTGTTGTACCATCTTCATTCGGGTCATTAAACTTATTCAGCTCATTCAGATACTGTTTGTTAATCTCATTAAAGTTTGCTTTTATATCCGCAAAGTCTACAAGATATCCGTACCGCATATCTTTATAAGGACGGTTTACGCGGGTAATAGCCTGTAAAAGATTATGATCCTGTAATGCACGACCAAGATAAAGTTTCTTAAGACGTGGTGCATCAAAACCTGTCAAAAGCATATTGAACACAACAAGTACATCAACAGTCATATTCTTTTTGAAGTCTTTCTGGACTATCTGTTTACGTTCCTGTTTAGTGCTTACGTCATGAAGAATAAGAGCATGCTTTAGCGTTGTAGACATATTTTCTTTTTCTTTGAGTTCAGCCATAACTTCGTCAAAGTATTTAGAAATCTGTTTTGCCTGAGGTCCAGTTTCTGCAACGATCATTGCTCCAAGAGTAGGGTCGCCCTGTATGGCTCTAAATCTGACAAAATCTTTAATGATATAACGTAAGAGTTCTTTTACATAAACTTCATGTTCAACAATATCAGCCTTTGTTACTTCTTTCTGCAGAACCAGTTTATCCAGAGTGTTTTTGCGTTCATCAGTAAGAGTTTTGCGAACTCTTTCCTGAACTTCAGTCATTTTTTCCTTGTATGATGTTTCTATATCTTCACGTAAAAGTTTTACAGTATAACCGTCCGCAATCGATTTATCATAATAGTATGTATGAATATAATCTCCGAATACAGCACAACTCTTTTTCTCTGCCTTCAAAAGTGGAGTACCAGTAAGAGCAAGTTTAATTGCGTTTTTATCTGCATCAAAAAGATTAGAAAGGAAACATCCTGTAGGATCATAACCTCTGTGAGCTTCATCAATAATAAATATTCTCTGAAGGTTTGTAGAATAAGCCGGTAAATCAACCTTCGATTTATCTTCCGCAAACTTCTGTATATTTACAACAACAACTTCATGCTCACCAGTATTACTTTCTTTAGACTGTGAGTTCTTAAACTGCTTCATAAGCTCTTCACGAGTTTCTGCAGTTGTAACTTTCAGTCCACGATTTTCAAATTCTTCAGTTGCCTGTTCCATCAAATCAAGGCGGTCTACAATAAAGTAGAATTTAGCAACCATATTCTGCTTTGCAAAATAATCAGTAAGGATAAAATTAAGGTAATAAGCAAGTGCTGTTTTTCCGCTTCCTTGGGTATGCCAGATAATTCCGCTTTTTACGCCTTTATCAAATTTTGCAGTAATCGCCATAGAAGCAAAGAACTGCTGATAGCGCATAATGTGTTTTTCATCTTTAATTTCAATCTTACCGTCAACTTCTTTTTCACTCTTCAAATATAGAATTCCATATTTGAGTAAATAAAGAAGTCTTGCAGGAGAACACATTGAAGTAAGAATCTTATTTGTCGGTCTGTCAAAGTTTTTATTAGTCTTATATTCTTCTGTCTGGAAAATGACCTGACAGTTAAAGTCAGAAAGCACTTTCTGCTCAATAGCTTCATCAAGTTTCTTATAAGGATAAGCTGCAATAAATGGCTCAATATCCAATTGTGCAGGATTTTCTTCTCTAAAGCAATTAAAGAAAGGTTTTGATCTTGAGCCAGTACAATAGAACGAGCCCTGAACCGGAACAATTCCGTCCAGAGTATCATAGTTCATATTGTTAGAAAAAATCATCAGCTGAGTAATATTAAAGAATCTTCGGAATGCTTTATTTGGCATTCTCTGTTCATAAATGCGTTTATATTCAGAAACAATACCTTCGTGATTATTAGGTTTCTTTACCTCAATAAAAACAAGTGGAAGCCCATTTATAAAAAGCGTAATATCAGGACGAAAGTTTTCATCTCCATTACGGCAGGTAAACTCACCCGTAACAAGATATGTATTGTTTTTAGGATTTTCAAAATCAACTAACTTGTAAGCAGTTTCAGAAGTCAAAAGTTTATAAAATCCACGCCCAAGGTCATCATTATACAGAATCTGTTTAATGTCAGAAAAAACATGCTGCCATTCTTTTTCTTTTCCAGGATTCAATCTGTTAAAGGAGTTATGAAATTCATCAATAAGTATATTAGTTTCAGAATCATACTGCTCACCAGCATTTTCTTCATGAATCTTTCCAATATATGTGTATCCAAGTCTTGTAAGATGTAAGATTGCAGGAACCTGAACTCGAGTGTTTTCATTGAATCCTTTACTCAATTTTTTAATTCTCCCAATTGTTTCATTATAGCACGAAAATAGAAGTTTTTCGTGTCTTTTACCGGTATTTAACTAAAAACTTCTAGGAACTTACTAGGAACTATCTAGGAACTTTCTGGGCAAAATCAGGGCAACTTCTGGGCAGTTTTCTGGGCAATTGAATCTTTTTACACAGTAATTCTCACAATTATTTTGTTACCTTTTATGTTATTTATTCTACAGTTCAGCCACACATCAGTATCCTTTATAGAATTTTCTATTGCTTCAAAATATCTGTAAAAAATAATTACATTTTTTTCTGTGTTAGGGTGTAGCTTTAATTCAATGCTAACTGTATAAATTGTATTTTCTACAATCCTATCTTTTTCAGAATATTCAGTTTCTTCTATATCAAATATGAATGAAGGTGTCTTAATGCAGTTCTCTTCAAGAGTAGTGTTTTGAAAAGGTCTTAGAATAATCCCGTCATTATGCTCCTTATTTATTTTCTCAATATATTCAGGAAGCTTTTGAATTAAGAGATATTCCAGTTCTTTATAAATCGGCTCAAAACTTTTCATAAACATTTTCTTCTATACAAATTAATTACAGACTGTATATCCTGTGGTAATTCAAATCCTGTTTCATCATAATGATTTACATGTTTAATAAAGTCTTTCTTTTTAAGAAGGAAGACTTTCACAATAGTTTCCTTTAAGTCAGCCGGTAATATTTCTTCGGTAAAGCCTGCATTGTAATTTAAAAAGACAACATGTCCTTCAAGTTTTGGATCAATAAAGATAATACGTCGTCCATCAATAACACAATTAGGTACTCTTACTTTTGTAGTCATATCAATTATGTTTATCATTTCTGAAATATGTTCGTGGTCAGTGAATACCTGGCAGTCTTTGACTGTTTGCAATTCATTATAGTTTTTATCTACAAGTTGGTATCCAAGTATGTTTTCAACATAAGAAAGTGTTGCATTAAAAATAAGCAGGTCAGTATCTATTTCATCTGCTTTAAGTTCCAGTATTTTCTGAAGTTCTTCAAAAGGGAATGGATTCATAATTCCTCGTCATCGGAAAAGCGGGGCTGGAGAAAGTATAACCTTCGTTCAGTCAAATGCAAGACCAAGCCGCTTCGCGGTGCTTCGCAGCCTTGCATTTGCCTTCACTTCGGTTTTGTAATTTTTGCCCCCGCTTTCCAAGGGGCAATATATATTGCTCCTTGGTTTGGGGTTATTCAGTCGCTGTTTTGAGCAGGACCATATTCTTTTTTGGGCGGGTAACCAGGAAGCCGTCACGCTTACGGAAGCGCATAAAGAGCTCGCCGTATTCAAGGCCTTCGGTTGTTTCGTCAAAGCGCTTGATTTCGATTCCCTTGCGGTTTCCGTGGATGATTCTTTTTGGATTCATAAAAATGGCAATTACCTTGTCTGCTTCGAGGTCGGCAAGCTGCGGCATCAGGCGGCTTTCAACAACGTCATATCCATCAATGCGTCCTGGCATTCCATCGCCTGGCTTTCTCCAGATTGGATTGTGGTTGTCGTCCTGAATGTTTGCGATATGATTCAAAACGGTTTCGTTCAAGAACCATTTGCAATACTTTCTTTCTTCCGGTTCAACCTTGAGCTCTGCAGCTCTAAAGTCGAGGTATGTCAGCTTGCTTTCGTCGGTGCTTTCGATTCTGCAAACTTCTGCCTGTTCCATATTGATAGCCCCTGTGAATGGGTCATCATCTGCAATCAGACACTGGCGGTCAAACTCCTGGCCGTAGGCTTCTGTAAAGTCTTCCAGGAACATCTTTCCAAGGTCCACAAAAACATCTTCTCCGAACTCGTCAAAGAATGGAACATAGCCTGCAAGGGTGTAAGCTTTGAGCTCTGTTCTTGTCGGCATGTTTGATTTTGTAGCGTCGATTTTCTGTCCGTAAGAAGTCAGCCACTTCAATTCAATTCCGCCGCGGTCACGCTCTGGGATAAAGATTGAAGGTCCGTTCATCGGGCGATGGGTTACAAGATTCATCATTACAGACTGCTTTGCAGCTTCCTGCATGATGGTCTCTTCGTAAATCGGATTGATAAGATACTGGTCGTTGTTGGCCAGATTTCCAATTGGTTCACCAAGAACTGCTTTAGATGGAACAAAGCCTTTTCCAGTTTCCCAGGAGAAGTCTTTTGGATTATTCCATTTTTCAGCGCGGATGTTAGGACAGAACTTGAGTTCTCCCAAAGTCTGCTCATCTCTATTCCAGGCAGCGCACAAAGCTTTTCCAAGATTGTAGCACACGTCACGAATACTAAGCTGTTCCATTTTTGAGTCAGCCAGCTTCATTGCATCTCGGAAGTTTTTAATTGCATCCTTTACGCCAATAATTTCAGAGGTGGTTGCGTCTTCCGTGTCTCCCAGAATCTTCAACATCTCTTCTGTTATTTCCTGCTGCTCCAGAAAATACTTGTTGATTTGCTCAACAGTAGCCGCTTCACTTGGAAGATTAGATTTCATGTTGTCTAATCTTTTATGCAGTGCTATAATTAAATCATTCATCGGAAACCTCCTCGTTTTTGATGAATACTTATTCACAATGTCCGTATTACATCTACGAACAACCATCCATGAGGATAGACACCCTAACCATTTCTATCCTCAAAATGCTTAAAGTCCATTTGTCACATGGAATAAGCTTAAACTCTCTTCTTAGGAAAGCCAGTTGTCAGCTGGCTTTCCTTTTTTAATCCCTTACGCAACAGGCTTTTTCAAACCTTCACGTAACCTGTCAAAATATGAAAGTTCTTCTTCTTGAAGCACTCCCATTATCTCAAGTTTTTTAGTACCGCTGTTCTGAGCAAAGGGATTTGCCGGAACACAGCAGATAGAAAATTCAAGAAGTTCCTGCTTTCTGAAAATCAGATCGCATTCGCGGTCCTTAGCTTCCAGAAACTCAACTTCTTCAGCAATGAATCCCACAGAGCCACATCGCAAGGCACCGGCTTTTACACGCTCTCCAATGCTCCAGCCAAACTCGTCAAACTCTCTGGAATTAAAAACAATATCTCCTTCGAGCACGGTTTCAGACTTAACATTTTCTGCGTAGCCTATCGCCGGAATAGTGTAGTCATGGCTCCAGAGAACTACAGGATTAGCCAGGTAGTTCTTCAGATTCCACCCTTTAGGGTCTACCTTTTCAAAGTCTCTGTCAGTATCAAAAGTACTCATTACCCAATGGAATGAATCCTTTTGAACATCAATAGATTTGAAAATTTCAACCTGAGGTGAAAGCTTTCCTGAATGTGTATTGTCTTTCAAGAAAGACAAAAACAGATTCTTGTTTCTGGAAAACTCTTTGTTTTCCACACCGTCAACTTTTACTAACAAGACCAGCTCCTTAAGTTCATTTTTTCATACTGCTGATATAAAAGAAAAAACTCATTCATATTCTCACAGCCAAGCTTGCACTTCAGTCGGTTAATATGAATTCCAATTGTTCCTTCCTTAACCTGTGTTAGAGAGTGGATTTCTTTTATCGATTTCCCTTCGCCAAGATACATTGCTATCTCAAGCTCAAGTTCGGTAACCTCAGAACAGTATTTGCGGTTCCGCAAATGTTCATTAGAATCCAGACTCTCAAGTACTTCTTCTGGAAATACTTTCTGACCCGAAAATAGCAGCCGCAGCTTTTTCACAAAAGCATTTTTGTCCTGAATGTTACTGACGAATCCATCAGCTTTAAGGTCATAAACTCTAAGACCAAAGAATCTCGAACAGTTTCCCTGTTCACAGAAAACAATACGAATCTTTTTACTGTAGGCTCTGATGGCCTTCATCTTGAAGCGTAAAACATAACTGAGAAAGTACTTATCAAAAAAGATGATGTCATCTTCGGCACTCTTCAAATGATAAACAATGTCTGCATCACTTGAACCGTCAATAATCTCAAGACCGGGATTCACTGTTTTTACACAGTGCTTAATAATTTGTTTTGTGAATTCATCACATACTGCTATTATTACTTTGTTCATTGATAAACCTCTTTTTGTATTAAGATTATTCAACAGGAATCAGCGAAGATGCTCGAAACCAGGTATCTCCCCAAGGTTTTACATCCTCTCCACGTTTACGCAGAACATCATTAATGGTTTTCAAACCGGCATTTATTTCTGCAATATCCCTGTTACTCTGTGCATCTTCCGATTCCTGTAACTCAGGTATAGAATCAAGATTAAATACGCCAGTTTCAGGCAAATTAAATCTTCTGAAAAGCTGCACCTCAAGAACTTCTTCAAAGTTCTTGAGGAGGGGAATTAACGTATAGTTCCAAAAGGCTCTGTGCTGACTGTCTGTATCAGTACCACTTAAGGAGCTCTTGGAATCCTGTATGTTAGCTACTCGTGGAGGTATCCCGTATTTCGCAAGCAGCGTATACAAGTTCCACTTTTTCATATCATAAAGCTTCAGAACATCAGGGCTAAAAGTAAGCGGCTGGTACTCTGTACCTTTACCCAATACAGCAACACGATTCTTCATGCCACGGCCATACTTTTTATCCCAGGTTCTCGCTAATAGTTCTGCTTCAGCTTCAGTTAATACCTGGTCCGTTTTAAGTAACCCTTTTGGTACTCCTCCTTCCTTAAGCAAGCCTGTGTTCTGCTTTGCCGCAAGTAAATCCTGTTCAACCTCAAGCCCCAAACTTACCAGAGGACTTACGCCCCTGTAGACATTCCATGGGTTCCAGTCCTTAAAATGAATTACCTCATCAGGAAGAATAATCAGCGGCCGTCCGCTGCCTTCTTCCGTGTAAACCCATTTGGTAATTTTTCCCTCGTTCACAACATGTTGCATGTAACGAGGATTAAGAATGAAAATCTCAGTAGGAATCCCACAGACATAGTTTTCTCCGAACCACCAGAATGCTTCACCATCCAGACTCCACCAGGCACAAGTCTGTTTCCATAAATCAAAGCGGCTCAGATTTTTATTTGGAAAACGAAAAAGATTTGCAAGAGGCGTTTCGCGTTCAACGGTTCCGTTCTTACGAACTTCGTATTCAGCTCTTGCAACATTACGAGTTAAAATATCAATGCACACAGAAACCCATGCATGCTGAAGATAAGGATCCGTGCAGGTCTTTTTCTCATGCACAGAAAAGTCTTCAGCAACTGTCTCTCCGTTGAGTTGTTCAAAACTTTGTAATTGTTTCTGTTGCTTCTTTCTGAATAAACTCACTTTCTGTATACCTTAATTATCCCCAGTAAACCGAAAGAATATTAACGGCATGTTATATCGCATATTTCGGTTGATACCTAAAATCTTCTGTTCTCAGGCCATTACAACGCCACTTGTTACGGCACTGAATATCGCATACCTCATAGCGTCCATGTAATGGTCATTTACTTTTACAATCTGATTATTCTCATCACGCGAATAATCCCAAATCTCTCCAAGAACACCGGTACAGTCTTTGCAAACAAAAAACTTACCGCGTTCAATCAATGCAATAATGTAATCAATTCCTGCATCCACAGAGTTATTAGCCTTAACACCTCCAGGTACTTCCTGAATTCTCTCGCCACCTGCCGGGTCACAGTAGGTAACAAAGCATTCATCATACCAGCCGCGGGCCTGTTGGTTTTCAACGCTGGTCTTAGTTGTAATGTTGAATCCGCCATAGTCTCCAATGACGTAAACACAATCTCCAACCCAGCCAATTTTTACAGCTGCAATATGAAGTCCAAAATCCTGGCCGCCAGTGTATTTGTCAAACTCGGTAGGCAGCTTGTCACGAGGAAGAATCATGGATTCTTCAAACTTCTCGTAAACAGAACCTTCCGGCTTCACCCATAAACCGTCTCGGAATCGGGCCCGCTGCTTTTCCGGCATGTTATCAAGGATGTCGCTGATGTAATCTTCATCAAGATTTTCAGCGTTATCCATCGGGTTCAAAACAGCAGAAGCATAAAGCTCCGGCTTGTTCAGTTTTTCATCCGTCCTCGGTTCAATCTTCCGAATAAAAACCTTGTAAGCCCAGTGCATCGGGCTGCATGGGTTACAGTCGTAAAAGAACTTGTTCTTACAACCTTCCACCTTCATCGCAAGACGAGAGTAGGCTGTTGTAATAGCTGAGTAGGAAATCTGACTCACTTCGTTAAAGTAAATCGTCACATACTCGTGACCCAGAATCCTGTCTACCTGTTCTTTATCACCAAGGCCGCCAATCCAAATCTCGCTGCCGTTCCACAAGGTAATCAAACCGTCGTGTACGTTAGACTTGTAATTATTCGCACCAATAGTTTTGTTCAGCCACGGAAGCAGCGTTTCATGCAGTACAGAGCTTCTCGCATCCTTTGCACGAAAGCGGCATATCAGATGTCTGCTTCCTGGGTAACGGCAGGCACGAAATATAATCGCCATTACAAGAACCGTAGTCTTTCCCGAACGCGAACCACCAAAAAGCAGAATATGTTTCGCAGAAGAACTAAGCAGCTCTAAAGCTTTTTTCTGTACGGCCGTAGGCTTGAACAATTCACGCAATTACAAATCCTTAAATGAATCTGCAAATGTTATTGCAAGCTCGCCTTGTACCGGCTTATTATTTTCTTTGTCCGCTCCAGTAATAAACGAATCAAGCTTTGCAGAACGCTCAAGCAAATCCATAGCGCCGTCAGCATTCAGGTCTTCCGGTTTCAGTGTCTTAATTCTTTTTTGAACAAGTTCATCAAAGCCGTTCAACATTTCCATCTGTCTCTTACGGCGTTCAACTCGTTCAGCTAAAATCTCCCTTTCAGTTTCTTTTGCAATATACGCATCATATTCAGTAGCACGTTCATTCCAACGAAACATCCGTGCATAACGCGCCCAGGAGCCGTACTTATTCGGCTCAATTCCGTTCAGCTCAAGACAGGCTTTAATGCTACGTCTGTAGCCCATAGAACGGAAAAGGCAGAAAGCCTTAAAAGCCTTGGAAGATTCACCATCCAATCTTTTCTCCCAAGACTTCAAAGCTTCTTCTGTCTGAACAAGTTCACTGCCGTTGTTACAAACAGTGTCCTTTTCTCCCACGCCTAAAACCTCCTTGTTTTGCCTGCATCTTTATTAACCACAAGACTTGTGGTCTTACGCCTCGTAAGGTGTTCCGAAAAAGCTTTTTCAATCTTCACCGGAAAGCCGTCATTCAGCGTTATCTTCACAATGATGTCGCCATACTTCTGTTCGCCTGCAATACGGCGCACAAACTCATTCGATTCATCAAGAATCTGTGAAAGAGGAACGTTCATGCATCCACCTCCCGAACAGGGCAGACCATAGAACCAATCCAGTTATATAAATCAGTCTTGCGAAAAATAATGTGTCTGCCATAACTCACGTGCGGAATCTTTTTCTCTCTTGCGAGCCGGTATAAGAAAGTTGTACTGAACTTCAAGTAAGCAGCAGCTTCTTCAACCGAAAGCAAATCCATGTTTTCTTTCTCGTTTTCGTTCATAAAAAACTCCCAGGCTTTTAAAATTAAAAAAGCCACAACAATTTCTGTTATGGCTTAATGATAATCCCAAAGTGTTAAGCAAAAAGGTAAAAGTTTTTTAACCCACGGGTAAAACTTTCTATACCTTTTTGCACATTATCAGGCAGTAAGGCAGTCATTCCATGCACTCTGCAAAATATTACGCATATTATTCAGCTTTTCTTGAGTTTCATGATCAGAATAATGTATGCTCATTTTTTCACTTCTGTGTCCAAGAATTGACTGAACAGTTTTTATATCAGTTCTCTGCGAGAGAAGAGTAGCACAGAAGTGTCGCAGACTGTGGAACACAATGTTACGTTCTTTGCGAACTTCTTCGCTTATTCCAATTTCTGCCATGGCTTCATAAAAGCGGTCCTGATAGTAAGACGGCCAGTAAGGCTGTTCCGGTTTTACCGGACTAAAGAAAATATAACTAGTGTCACAATAAAGCGGATTATTTTGCGCAAGCTCTTTAAGACGCAGTGCAATTTCATTTGTAATTGGAACATCACGCTCATCCGTATTCTTAGTTGTCTTCAGACCATCCATCTCATTCCAGCTGTGACGAACATGCAAAATCTCTCCGTCCAAATCAATATCACAAACCCGAAGCCCACTAATTTCACCAGCTCTAAGCCCGCAATAAGCTGCGAGTTCAAAGGCAAGTTTTCCAGCCTGGTTTTTCCATTCCAGATTTATAAGCTCACGTACTTCGCTCTCAGTAGGAATACCACGCTTGAGCCCGTTAGTTCCATAACGCTCAACACCAGCCATAGGATTCACAGAAATCTTATGCTTGTCAAAAAGATATCCAATGGCACGGCTTCCGCAGGTAATTGCATGATTAACCGTCGAGCCTTTTAACCCACGCTCTGAATACAGGTAAAAGAAAAACTCCTCAAGCTCTTCCTGGTTCAAGTCCTGCACACATTTATCTTCACCAAAGTAAGTAAGCCAGTAATTTTTAGCAAGTCCTTTCATAGATTCAGTGTGAGTACGGGAGAGTTTTTTGCCTTTAGCAAGATACCTCTGAATAAATTCGGATTTGTCATAATCCCAGAAATTAATCAGATACTCAGCAAGCTTAATACGAGGTTCTTTAGTTTCAGAAACATTTTGGATTGGATTTGGATTAGAACTTGAGTTTGAAGAAATACAAGGAGTTGCAGAGAAATTAAACTTCTCAGAAATCATAGATACTAAAAGTCTTGCATCATTTTCAGAAAGACGCTCAACAATGCTTTTTAAGTTAAGCGAAGGAGAGGAGGAAGCCGAGTTGAACTTACGGGAATTACTTCTAGCTTCCGGCTGACCATTTTGAATCCAGGAAGTAGCAATCATAGTTGCTTCAACCTTGTCCTTCGTGTGAGTACTTTTTGTTGAGCATTTAAATCCCGAAACAGGATCAAGAAGCACAACATTAAAATAACCAGACTTGTTCTTGAAAAGATAGAACTGACGCATAAAAACCTCCTGCTATTTACTTCAAATAGCATTTGCGGAAGTTTCTACAACCGTTGCTATAACAATTACTACAATCGTTACTACAATCGCGGTACTTCCACAAAGTTTTTAGCGTCCGTTTCCACAGAAGGGAACACTAATTGAAAGATAAATTGTACCTAAGTCTATGTATTATATAGACTTAGGTACAAGCACAAGCATGTAAAAATGCTTCTGGATACGTGCGTCTGAGAGGATTCGAACCTCCTACCTACGGATTCGAAGTCCGTTGCTCTATCCAGATGAGCTACAGGCGCAGAGTTTCTGGCAAAATTGCCGTAAACAAAAAAGGTGCAGGAAGTTTTGTTTCCTACACCCAGGGTGCCTAGTCGGGATCGAACCGACGACAACCAGATCCACAATCTGGCGCTCTACCGCTGAACTATAGGCACCGTATTAAAAAAAGCTCCTAGTTATTAGCTAGAAGCTTTAATGAGCCATGCAGGGATCGAACCTGCGACCCACAGATTAAGAGTCTGTTGCTCTACCAGCTGAGCTAATGGCCCGAAGTCGTAAGTGACTTAGTGATAATGAATATATATGAAACCAAACTTTTAATCAAGTGCTTAACACGTTTTTTTTTACTTTTTTTTGATTTTTTTTACTTTTTTGTGGAAAATACCTTCATTGTACCGGTTTTGCCACGAATTTCTGCATCTGCAAGAAAGAATAGAGAATCAGTTTCATGCTCTATCTTCTTAGCAGCTGCTTCCGAAACCAGTAAATCCGTTTTGTAGGTTTTGCAAAGCGATTCAAGCCGACTCGCAGTGTTAACTGTATCGCCGATAACCGTATATTCCATTCTGTTTGAAGCTCCAATAGTTCCTGCAAATACCGGCCCTGTATGAATTCCAATTCCAAATCTTACTTCTGGTAATCCTTCTTCTAAGAATGTTTTATTCACTTCAATGAGTGCATTTCTCATATCAAGGGCAGCTTCATAAGCATCTTTTGCACTGTTTTCAGATTTTACCGGAGCACCAAAAATAGCCATAATGGCATCTCCAATGTATTTATTGATAATTCCATGATGGTCTGTTATGCACTGGCCGAGGGCTGTAAAATATTTATTCAAAAGGCTTACAACCTCTGCAGCTTCCATCTTTTCACTCATTGTGGTAAAGCTTCTTATATCGCAAAATAAAACTGTAACTTCCCGTGTTTCTCCACCAAGTCCCGACAAGCCATCTGATTCTTTTTCTTTCATCAGATAGTCGCGGACTTCCGGATCAACTATTTTACCAAAGGTGTCGCGCATGAATTCTTTTTCTGCAAGAGAAGCCGCCATGTCATTAAAACTGTCTGCAAGAATTCCAAGCTCATCTGAAGTAACTATTCCAACGCGGCTTTTATAATCTCCGTCTTTTATTCTTTTAGAAGCCTGTGTCAGCCTGTTCAGTGGATTAATAATCAGCCTTGAAAGTGAAAGGGTAATTACAAACGCTATAACAAGCAGAAGAATAGCAACAAATACAATTCCCCAGTTTAAGACAAGTCCATTGTTAATATGGAGTGCAATATAACTTGTTAGCAGCATTACAACCGGAAAAACTGATGTTACCATAAAGCAAAAAAGCATAAGATGCTTTAAAGATGGTCTGAAAGAAAATCCGCTGCGACTAATGTGTCCTTCCGGGAAAACTTTTGGAAGCAGAATAACACGGTTTAGAATTTCAATTGCAAGATAGGAGAGTGTCCAGGCTGTCATTCCGGAAAAAAGAGCAAACGCCCAGCTGGAAATCAAAATGCCTTTTATATGAATGGCAAACAGGGCTCGTGCATGAATTACAAAAGGAATCTCAATAAAATAGTAAAGATTCCAGCCGATTACAGATGAAAGCGAAAAAACGGAAGGTATTTCTGCAACGTTTTTTACAATCTTTTCATCACTTTTGAAAATTTTCTTTGAATATATGATACAGACTATTGTTGGTACAAGGAATGCAATAAAAGTTACGGTATTTGCAAAATGATTTCCCTTTAAATATGCTTCCCATTTTTGAGTGTTTTCAGCATCAAGAATGGGAATAGAAATCATTTTAGGTACCATTACGGCAATTGCGTTCGAAAGAACAACAATCAGACCGTAAAATCGAATCATCTTTGCAATGAACTTTTTATTTACTTCCATTCCTATATTATACCATAGAATTTTGAGGCTTCAAGAAAATTGGTTTTTATAAAAAAAAATCTAAACAAAAATTTTCATACTCCGATATTCAAAGAGAAGACCCATAATGTATAAAAAGGTCTTATTCAGGAGTTTTGAGATGGACGAATTAATAAAAGAGTATGCTACAGTTCTTGCAGAAGAGGAAAATCTTCTTGATCGCCTTACAGAAAAGCAGCAGTTGCTTCGCAAGGCAATTACTGAAAAGGACTGGGAGGGTCTTACTGGTAATATTAATGAAGTAAACCTTATTTCAGACAGCTTTCACAACTTTGATATTCGCCGCGATGAAATTCAGAATCAGCTTAAAACAGCAGAAATTAAGCCTTATTTTGAACGTCTTGGTCGTCTTCGCACTAAACTCCTTAAATGCAAAGTAGAAAATCAGGTTATTTCTAACTATGTAAATGTAACCCGTGAGTTTATTGCAGAAGTGGTAGAAAAAGCTTTGCCACAGACACGCAATAAAAATTATACAAAGTACGGCACTGTTACTCAGCCAAAGCCAGCCAGTGTTCTGGTAGATGTGAGGGGGTAAGTTATGGGATCAACTTTCTCTGGAATTGAATTAGGTAAGCGCAGCATAATGGCAAATACAGATGCCATTACAACTGCAGGTCATAACATTTCAAATGCAAATACAGAAGGTTACAGCCGTCAGCGTGTTCAGATTAAAGAATTTGACCCGCTTTATAAGCCGGATCTTGAACGTCTTGAACGCCCGGGCCTTATAGGACAGGGTGTGGATGTTCAGTCAATTAACCGTATCCGAGACGAACTTCTGGATGAAAGAATTGTAGGACAGGCAAATCAGGAATCTTACTGGGATACACGTTCA
The DNA here is from genome assembly GCA_946532115.1 of uncultured Treponema sp. Taxonomy (GTDB): domain Bacteria; phylum Spirochaetota; class Spirochaetia; order Treponematales; family Treponemataceae; genus Treponema_D. The sequence goes on along the minus strand of CAMNBC010000014.1, from coordinate 505 downwards.
AAATATTATACCATGATTGAACAGATTTATAATGAGCCGGATGATATTTCGGTTCGTTCAAATATGGATAAGTTCTGGGAAGCATGGCAGGAGCTTTCAATTAATCCGGAAAGCAAGGCTGCACGCCAGGCAGTTGTAACACGCGCCGAGACCCTTACAGATTCTATCAAACAGCGCTGGGAAGCTCTTGATGGTGTAGGTAATCTTATTGATGGTGACATTGAAGCTACTGTAAAACAGGTAAACAGTTACGCACGTCAGATTGCAGACTGTAATGCTGAAATTGTAAAAAGCCGTGCAATGGGTGATAATCCAAATGATTTGCTCGACCGTCGCGATCTTTTAGTTGATAAACTCTCAAAACTTATAGATATTTCTACAGATCATCGTGACAGTGATGAGTTTATGGTTCATGTTGGTGGCCGTGTAATTGTTCAGGGTAGTATTTCACGCGAAATTGATATGGTTCCTCGTTTTGATGATACAGGCTACAGCAAGCTTGTAT
>CAMNBC010000013.1 GCA_946532115.1 uncultured Treponema sp. | reverse complement strand
TACTTCGCAGAGCAAGGGTGATAGAAAAACTTATCGCAGTAGGAATATAACTCAAACAGGCAAGACGAAGATATTCTCCACCAACGCGCACAACCTCAGGATCTGGAGAATAAATTCTAATCAGTTGATGAGGAATAAAAAGTCCGAGTACAGTGAAAACCACAGCTACAAAAGCTGCAATCAAAGTCATCAAACCTAAAGACTTTCTGATTCCGCGAATATCCTTTTTTCCCCAGAACTGCGCAATAAAAACACCGCCACCAGAAGTAATTCCAAAAAGAATCATATTGAGGATAAAGAATATCTGATTTCCAAGCCCAACCGCAGCAATCTCAACGCTACCAAGCCGCCCGATCATAACAGTGTCGAGCATGTTTACAAAGTTCTGCAAAAGCGCCTGCAGCGAAATTGGAATTGCAATCGTAAACAAAGAAGAGTAAAAGCCTTTAAGTTTCATATCGCACTATTATGAAGATATAGGGGAAAAAAATCAAATCCAACTCTAGTTCTTTATTGAAGTTTATGGCAGAATTGAATAACTTAAAAGGGTAAAATATATAAAAATGAAAAAAGTATTTATTGCACTAATTTTGTTTACAGCCATTCTCACTTCATGCTCAAAAGGAAAAAAAGAAATGATTTATAAAACAGATGTTTATTCTATTGAATATGATAAAAAAAGTGAAAAACTTGTTCAGACAATAAACGAAGCTCTTTCACAGAATTTCCAGCGGGTTCTTGATTTCTGGGGAATTGAAAATCTTGAAAATCATGTGAATGTAAAAATCTATTCAGAAATGGATGACTGGATAAAATTTTATGAAGCAAAATCCGGTACAAATTATCAGGACTATGTAGTTGGCTGTGCAGATGGTCCGAATATTTATGTACTTGCTTTTGATGAATATAAAAAGACGCAGAATCATAAAAATGATTCTATTGAAGATTTTCAGAAAATTATGGTCCATGAGTTTGTTCATATCTGTCATAATCAGCTTATCACAAACAGATACAGTTATTCATTCATCATGGGTGAAGGACTTGCAACATATCTCGCTGACCAGCCATATAATCATGATATAAAAATTGATTACCCTAAAGACACATTGTTTTTGTCTAATGAGTTTTATTCGCTTTCAAATGATTTATATTCGCTCTCGCAAAAAATTGTTCGACAGCTCGTAGAAAAAGTTCCTCACGAAAAAGTGCTCGAATATGCTTTGGACTACACAAAACTTTATAAAGATTGGGACATGCTGGAGCTTAAGGATTAGAAAAAGAATATCAATATGGAGTATAGAATGCCTGTTTTTCAATTAAAAAAAATCTCTGCAGAAGATGGCCGCGATATTTATGACATGTTACAGACAATGCCAAAAGACGAAAATGGGCTTATAAATAACGTAAATGGTCTTTCATACGAAGAGTTTAAGGCCTGGCTTACAGTAAAGCAAAAAGAGTCAGAACAAACAGGCCTTGTGGACGGCTGGAAGGTTCCTTCTACAACATACTGGCTATATGCAGATGATATTCCTGTCGGATTTGGAAATCTGAGACATTTCCTTACCGAAGCTTTAAGTAAAGCAGGTGGTCATATCGGTTATGGAATTGCCCCTCAATATCGTGGAAAGGGTTATGGAAAAGAACTCTTAAGATTGCTGTTAATCGAAGCAAAGAAAATGGGTTTGGAAAAAGTTCTGATTACGATACACACAGATAATATCGCATCACAAAAAGTTGCACTCGCAAATGGCGGCCTAATTACAGAAAAAACAGATGAGCGTATTTATATTTGGATACAGATACGCTGATGAATCTTTGCACCCTAATTGTGTAAATCAAAACCTTGCAGTGTACAAGGCTAAACTATAAACCTCAAAAATAATGTTTAAGGGTAATGAAATTCCGACAAGAGCAATTTCATTACCCTTCATATTTTTTCTATTTGTCACAAGAAGAACAATCATTGCAAAAAAGAAAAATGGAAGTACAAGAGATGAAGCAACCATTTCATACTTCCATAGGAACATGTCAAAGAGATTATATTCTTTGTACAGCCAGTTCGGAATTTTAGGATTAATAAAATCAACTAAAGCAGTAATAACTAAAATAATGTAATGAGAAATATAAAATGCTTTGATTTGTCTTTTTGTCATATTTTAATTTTAACATAAAATGCTATAATGAAAAAGTTATGGAAAAAGAAACAGAAGAACGTCTGACTGCAATTGAAATGAAACTTGCCTACATGGAAGATTTTGTGAGCCAGATTCAAAATGTTGCAGTTGATCAGGCAAAAACTATTGATAAGCTACAGAAAGAAATAAAACTGATGTCGGACAGAATCCGTGAAATGTCGAATGCCATGGAAGGCGATATTCCAAATCGCAAGCCACCGCATTATTAATGTTCTCTGTGAGGTGCTGCCGCCTGATACAAAATCTCTAGATTAATGATACATGTTTTATTAAAGTGTGTTAAACTGTTTATATGAAAGATAAGGTACGACTTTTATTACGATTTCTTCTGGTTACTGCCGGGTCATTAATAATGGCAGTTAATCTTAATACCTTTGTGCATGCAGCGGGACTTTTGCCAGGTGGTTTTACAGGAATTACTTTGTTAATTCAGGAAGTTTTTGCAAAATACCTGAATATAAAAATTCCATTCGTACTTTTTTATTGGGGTCTGAATGTTGTGCCAGCCCTCATCTGTTTCCGTTATGTTGGGAAGCGATTTACCCTTCTTTCACTTTGGGCAATTGTTGCATCAGGTCTTTTTACAGATTTAATTCCAGGTCTTGATGTTACAAATGACGTATTACTCTGCTGTACTTTTGGTGGAATTATTAACGGTATTGCAATCAGTTTCTGTTTATTGGCTGGAGCTACCAGTGGTGGAACTGATTTTATTTCAATTTATGTTTCAGAAAAAACTGGTCGAAGTATCTGGAATTATATTTTGTTTTTCAATGTACTTGTTCTCGCAATTTTTGGTCTTTTGTTTGGCTGGAACAGAGCGCTTTATTCAATCATATTTCAGTATGTAAGCACTCAGATTCTCAATAATCTTTACAAGCGTTATCAAAAATCTACTATATTAATAATCTCTGATAAAACCGATGAACTGATTCATGTAATCCGCGATGTTACCGGGCATGATGCAACTCTTTTTACTGGAAAGGGCTGTTATCAGGGGGCGGAACGCAATATGCTTTATACCGTAGTTTCCTCAGATGAAGAAGACAAGCTTATGCGTTCCATCAAAAAAACAGACCCCTCTGCCTTTGTAAATATTCTGCAGACCAAAATGTTGAAAGGTAACTTTATAATGAAACGTCAGGACTAGGCAGAAGCAAGTCGACTACAAATTTCACCTCTTCATTAATCAATCTTACCCCGCCAAAAATGCATCTTACCAAAAGCCCTCTTGTGCTCAGAATCATCTGCCCTTAATATGAAATCATAAAATGAATGCAGCAGAAAAGGAGATGGCTGATATGAAAATTCTTTTGATAAACGGAAGCCCAAAAGGCAAGAAGAGTAATTCCCTCAGACTGGCAGCAAGCTTTGTTGAAGGCGTAAAGTCAAAGGCCGAAGGAAGGGGAGACCAGGTAACTGTAGATGAGATTGAAGTTGCTTCATTAAAAATCTCTGCCTGCCGCGGCTGCTTTGCCTGCTGGAAAAACACTCCGGGCCACTGCTGCATTAAAGATGATATGGCTGCAATCATTGAAAAAGAAATTGAAGCTGATTTAGTTGTATGGAGTTTTCCTCTTTATTATTTTAATGTTCCGGGCATTCTGAAAAATCTTATAGACCGTCAGCTGCCAATGAGCCTGCCTTTTATGAGTGAAAATACAAACGAAACTGGAAGTGGCGGGCACGATGCCAGATATGATATGAAAAATATCCATCATGTTTTGATTTCTACCTGCGGTTTTTATTCGGCAAAAGGAAATTATGATTCTGTAACAAATATGTTTGATCACTTTTTGGGCAAAGGAAATTACCAGACAATTTTCTGTGGTCAGGGAGAATTGTTCAGAGTAGATGAACTTTCCGACAGAATTAATCAGTATCTGGAAATTGTTAAAAAAGCCGGCTCTGAATATGCTGATGGAAAAATCTCCGACCAGGTTTCTAATCAGCTTAGAACTCTGCATTATCCTAAAGAGGTTTTTGAAAAGCTCGCAGATGCTGACTGGGGAATCAATAAAGAGACCGGTGAAAAAGAAGCGCAGGATCTTACCTTTACCCGTCAGATGGCAGCCCTCTATAACAAAAATTCTTTTAAGGGTAAAAACCGGGTTCTTGAAATGTGTTATACCGACACAGGTCACACCTATCAGATTCTTCTTACAAAAGAAGGCAGCCAGCTTTTTACAGACGGAAGCTTAAAGGCAACAACAAGAGTTGAAACTCCTTTTGAAGTTTGGGCTGCAATTTCTCGTGGCGAAATGGAAGGATCAGAAGCCCTGGGGAAAAAGCTTTATTCCGTAACCGGTGATTTTTCATTGATGATGGACTGGGATAAAATATTTGGCAACGATGCAGTTGGCAGTGGGGAAGAGTATAATGATGATGAAGGTGCTGGTGCAGGAAAGGCAAGCCTCAAAAATCCTTCGATGACAAGCATGCTGCTTCCATGGATTTCCTTCTGGGTAGCAGTTGCAATAAATCCTGTAATCGGTTCAATCGCGGCGATGGCAGTTTGTGCACTTGTTCCATTCATCATGAGAAAGCATAATCTGATTATCTGGGATCAGCTTTCGATTGCGGCTGTTGCACTTTTATCTGCAGCTGCACATTTTACTGGCAAGGGAGAAGTGGCAACAAATGCAGGCTATCTGATTTTTGGACTTTTCTGGCTTGCATCCTGTTTTACAAAAGAGCCTCTTTGTGCGTCTTATGTAAAGTACAGCTACGGTGGAAGCAAGGCCGAAAGAAATCCACTCTTTATGAGTGCAAATTATATTCTGGCTGCCTGCTGGGGATGTCTTTATATTCTTACTGCGATCTGGACTTTCTTCTTAAGAAGAGCGGGCTTTGGAAATATTCTTCTTGTAGTGAATAATCTGGTCCCTCTTGCAATGGGACTTTTTACCGGCTGGTTTGTAAAGTGGTATCCGGCATGGAAGGCAAGGGGGTGAAAAGCTTTTTTTACTTATTATTAATTGCTTTATCCTGTTCAGGAATTTTATCATCAGAAACAAAGCACTTGCTTAAAAAAATAAAATTGAATAGTTGAGGAATATAATAAAGTGTTATAAAATTATATTGGTGGTAAGATTTTTATGGAAATGACTGTTGAATTGTTTAACAGCATAATCAATACAGCGCAGGACTGTGTTTTCTGGAAAGACAAGGATAGACGCTTTGTTGGAGTAAATCAAGCCTTTCTCGATTTTTATGGTTTTGAATCAGCAGATATTTTAATCGGTAAAAACGATGAAGACATGGGGTGGCACTCTGATCCGGAACCTTTTAAACAGGATGAACTTGATGTTCTTGCTGGCAAAAGCACTTATAAAGTTCAGGGAAAATGTGTTATCCGAGGAGAAGAGCGCGACATTGTAGCTTCAAAGCAGCCCTTATATGATAATGGGAAAATTGTTGGCCTTGTAGGAAGCTTTTCTGATATTACAGATGTGGTACGTCGAAAGAACGGTCTTGATCACTATCAGACAATTTACACAATCGACAAACTCAGAAAATATAGTTTCTTTGACAAACTGATGGATGAAGTAAGTCTTAACGAAATTCTTGATCCGCTTACCGGTGTTATTTCTCGTGCTTATTCAGTAAGATTTGTCCGCTCTTTGATTGCAGAGCGACGTCCATTTACCTTTGCAATGATTGACTTGGATAATTTTAAGTTTATTAATGATAGCCTCGGTCATACAGCAGGTGATAAGGTTTTGACAACAGTTTCAAAAAGACTTGCAGATTTTGTAGATGGTTTCGGAATTGTCGGAAGATTTGGTGGAGACGAGCTTTTGATGATAGATCTGGAGCATATAAAAACTGATGATAAGATTTCTTTCTTTAAAAAACTTTATACAAATTCAATGGCACTTCGCTTTACCATGGATTTTGGGAACGGAGGCTCATTTATTACAGGAACAGTAGGAGCTGCAAGTTTCCCAGAAGATGCAGATAATTATGCAGATTTATTTTCACTTATAGATAAAATGCTTTATTATGGCAAGAATAAAGGTCGTAACTGCTTTACTGTTTATCAGGAAAAAAAGCATAAAAATCTTGAGGTAACAAAAATTGCCCGTCGAGGACTTTATACTTATATCCATCAGTTAAGAACAAGCCTGGAAGATGTAGATGGTTTTGAAAATAAACTAAAGGCAGCAATGCCAATTCTTACTGAAATTTTAAAAGTGCGTGATATTTACTATGTTCGCAATGATAACAGATTAAAAGCAGTAATGACTCCTGATTTTGACGGTGATGCAACTGACATAGCAGAACTTATGACAGAAGATCTTTTTTCTGAGAATACCTTAGATAAAGTAAAGAATAATTCCCCAGTGTTTTACAATACCTTAATTTCAAATGGTTTTGAAACAATTCTGATAGTCCGCATTCGAAAAGCCGAAAATGTATCAGGCTACCTGGTTTGTGCTGTAAAGCGTAGTCTTCGAATCTGGCAAGAAAATGAATGTGCAGTTTTGTATTTTGTTGCAGGCTTACTAAGCGAGTGATTTCAGTAGTTTTTTATTATCGTACATTTCTTTATCTGCTCGCTTAAATATGTCGGAAACAAACTTATCGCTTTCGGGGTTATATTCTGATATTCCTGAGGCAAGAATTACTCCAGTACCAGTTTTATTATTTTCAAGAATCTGACTTCGTAATTTGTCTATAAGTTCATGTCTTGCCGAGTAATCGTTTCCCTGTAGAAATACAACGAACTCATCTCCACCCACTCTGAATACAGGGCTGTGAACGAAAACATTACATAAAAGATTGGATGAGTCTCGAAGATACTCATCGCCTGCAGCATGACCTTTTGTATCATTTATTTTCTTAAGATTATTCGTGTCGCAAACAATAATTGCAAAAGCTAAACTATCAATGTTATTTTCAATGCTTCCCTGAACAGAAGCTTCAAGTTCCTTATAAGCTGTCTTGTTCTTAACTCCAGTGAGTTCATCTCGTCTTGCCAGTTCTTTCTCGGTATTAAGCTCCTTAAGATGCTGTTTTTCTCTTTTAATTTCATCATCAACATTTTCGATACCAATGATGAAATGAGTTTTGTCACTGCTTTTTCGAACTGTCATTCTGGTATATTGAGTTTTTCCAGATACGACCATTCTGTAATTTATGCTGCAATCTTTGTGAGTCTCCATTGTAGAAATCATATTATCTTTATTTATGAAGTCTGCCAGCTTTTCACAATCCTGTTCATGAATAATAAGTGGTATATTTAAAAGTGATTCACTATAAAAGTCAGTTCCTGATTTATTGATTTCCAGCTGTCCATAGTTACCATTAGCATGATAACATACGTAAGATGAATCTGCTATGTTTATATAGTAAATTACGTCGTAAATAGATGCCAGGCTTTCAGCAATCTGAGTAAATGTAATTGTCTGCTTCTGGTTTTCTTTTTGTTTCTTTTCCGCCTGAAGTTCATCTTCAATGTCTTTTTCGTAGAAGATTAAATACTGGCTGTTGTTTTCACGCATTGCAGTAAAAAGAAAGTATCTTGGGCTGTCATTTATTAAAACTCTATATTTGAATGAAAAAGAACGCTTCCCTTCAAGATTCTTAAGCAATGTTTCTTTTTTGTAAAAGCTTTTTGCATATTCCCAGTCTGATGGATAAACACATTCATCAATACTTGACAATGCTTCCTTAAAGAAATCTTTTCCTGTGGCAACTGTATTCAGCGTCATATATTTCTGGCTTTTAGAAAATGTTAGATATTCATCTGATTCAATGTCTATGTAAAAAATTGCTTCGTAATCTTCAGCCATTACAGAAGCAATATGATCGTGCATTTCTTTTTCTTTTTTCTCTCCTGCTTCTACAAAAGAATGAATCAGGCTTATTCCCAGCATAAGTCCTATAGCATAAAAAGGGAAAAAAGCAAAAAAGATCTGTAAAGTTAAAAATATTCCAAGAACAATGCTTGTTGCAAGCATTGCCCATACTCCATAATGCAAAGCTGTGTTACGTCGTCCATGCATGCTGATGTATGCGATAATATATTTTGTCCACGTCAACATAGTCAGAAGCATGAGAAAGAAATAAAAGACTGTTAGAATATAGATGAATGGAAAAAAAACTGAATTTTCCTTGTGTTCATAAAAGAAGCTCCATGCCATATCCACAATAAAATAGCAGTTTGCTGCAAGTAGGAATCTGGTATAAAGAACATGCACTTTATTCTGATAAGTCAGGTTCGTTGTTCTAAAGCCATATTTCTTAAATAATTCCCAGTTTAATATTATATTCACCATCAGGAATGCTGCAGGGAGCATTGAGTATAGCATTTGGGGAAAAACCTCCATATATTCAAATCTTTTACTTACTTTTTAATACCTCTTTTTAAATATATATACTGAACAATTATAACATAATCTTTAAATTTTTTCATTAAATCTTCTCCGCAATATCGTAAATCAGGCGTTCAGTCTTTTCCCAGCCAAGGCATGGGTCAGTAATTGATTTTCCATAAATGCCCTCTCCGATTTTCTGGCAACCATCTTCGATGTAGCTTTCTATCATAAAGCCTTTTACAATTTTTGAGATACGGTCGCTGTGACGGCAAGAGTTGAGGACATCCATTATGATGCGTGGCTGTTCGAACGGATTTTTGTTTGAGTTCGAATGATTTGTGTCGATTATGACTGCCGGGTTTTTAAGTTCACGGGCATCGTAGGCATCACAAAGACGTATAAGATCTTCGTAGTGATAGTTCTGCTGATGGGTTCCGTGTTTGTCTGTTGAACCACGGAGTATTGCATGGCAGTGGGTATTTCCTTCAGAGTGAACTTCCCAGCCCCTGTAAATAAAGGTATGAGGATGCTGAGCGGCGAGAATTGCGTTCATCATAACGGCGTAGTCGCCGCTGGTCGGGTTTTTCATTCCAACAGGGACTTCGATACCGCTGGCTGTGAGACGATGCTGCTGGTCTTCAACTGAGCGTGCTCCAACGGCAACGTATCCAAGTACGTCATCCAGATACTGATAGTTTTCCGGGTATAGCATTTCATCTGCAAAGATAAAACCAGTTTCTTCTACTGCACGCATATGCATGTGACGGCAGGCAACAATTCCCTTGTAGAGATCCGGTTTCTGATTCGGATCTGGCTGATGAAGCATTCCCTTGTAGCCTTCCCCTGTGGTGCGAGGCTTGTTTGTGTAAATTCGTGGAACCATCAGAATTTTATCCTTTACTTTCTCCTGTACTGGTACCAGGCGGTTCATATAATCAATTACCGCATCTTCGTTATCCGCAGAGCAGGGGCCAATAATCAAAAGAAGTTTGTTGAGACGGCCTTCAAAAACTGCCCGCAGTTCAGCACGCTTTTCTTCAACAATTTTTCCAACTTTTCCCGAAAGCGGATATTGTTCCTTAACCTCAGCGGGTATAGCAAGTCTTCTTTCAAAATCCATATTCATTTCATTTACCTCTATAATCAAATTTTAGGTTCCAGGTGCCAAGCATAGCCCCTAAAACCTCATTAAAATCTTCCTAGTACTTTTAATTTACTGCAGCGATATTCCATTTCGGAAATCATCTGTTTGTAGGCTTCTGTGCCAAATTCGCCTTCTGCCTCAATATAAAAATAATAAGACCAGGCCAGACCTTTGAGTGGACGACTGTGAATCACACTCATGTTGTAGCCAAATTCACCAAGCTTATTTAAAACTTTTACAAGAGCTCCGGCCTCATTCTTTACTGCAAACATAAGAATAAAAGTGTTACCGTCAGAACCCGTATTTACCTTTGTACCTTCTTCTCTGGAAAGAATTGCAAAACGGGTAGAGTTGTCCTGATAACCGTTTATACCGTGTTCAAGAACTTCAAGTCCATACAAGTCTGCGGTTTCTTCGCTGGCAATCGCGGCAACACTGACATCGCCTAGCTCTGCTACCATCTTGGCTGCCCTTGCAGTATTTACAGCCTCTTCTGTAGCATAGCCGTGTGCTGCAATAAAATCAGCGCTTTGTTCCAGTGCCTGCGGATGACTTATAACCTTACGAACGGAATTTAGATTTGCATTCTTTACTCCCAGCAGGTTTTGCATAACGTTCAGGGTATATACACCGTTTACAAATAGGCTTCCCTGGAACATTAAATCTGTTACCTGGCCAACTTCTCCGGCATAAGAATTTTCTATTGGAAGAACGGCATAATTACATTCTCCTTTTTCAACTGCTTCATAAGCCGAGCGGAAATCTCCGTATGAAATCAGTTCGTCTGTAGGGAAAATCCGATTTGCGGCAATGTGAGCAAAGGCTCCTTCAATTCCACTATATGCAATCTTCAATCTAACTAAACCTCCAAAAACAAAAAAAAAGCGGCCTATCGAAAAGATAGAACCGCTTTTTGTATCAGCTGTATTTTCTACATTCTATGCTTTTCGTACAACACATCTCTTGCCAAAAAAGTAAAAGGCAAAAAATGAGAAAAAAGCAAATGTAAAAAATGTAATTCCAAAAATCATTGAAGTTATAGTATCAAATTAGTTTTTAAGATTCAAGTGTTTTTATAAATAGTAACAAGAAATTATATTTTTTTTAATCCAAGATATAGAAAAGTGAAATCAAAGTAGGGTAGCGTAAACTATAACAATCTATTATTTTTATTTGCTTTTGTGATATATTGATATTATGACAAGTTTTGACAATCTTATTTTTACAAGTGAGCGCGAAATTTCTTCGGCTTTTATTGATTCAACAGTGCGCATGGGTGTTGCTCAGTCTGTTCTTATGGTTCAGGATAATCTTACTGAATGTTTTAATGCTATGGGTTGCGATGGTGTTATTTACCGCGAAAAATTCAATGACTTTTGGGTTTTTACAAAAACAAAGGTACATTTCTTGAGGCGACCAGACTGGCGCGAAATTATAACAGCTAAAACATTTCCTATTAATAATGCTGGAATGAGAACACATGTCAATACAGAATTCCTGGACAAGGATGGTAAACAGATTTTGCTTGCAAATCAGGAAGCTTGTGTTTTGAGTCTTGAAACTCATCGTCCTCAAAAGCTTACAGAACTTCCTTATCCAAAAGAAAATTTTCCTGCTACAGTTTATAACGAACCGTTCGAACGATTTCCATCTGATTTTAAAGAAGATGAATTTGTTTTCGAGCAGATTATCCGTTCCTGTCATATAGATATGTCTCATCATATGAACAACATCGAGTACATTAAGTTAGCACTCTGTGTTTTTAATGATGATTTTTTGCAATCACATGAAATTACAGATCTCGAAGTCCATTACACAGGAGAAAGCCGCGAAGGGCAGATTCTCAAAGTCTTCCGCCGTGATGATACAGAAACAATAGGAAAAACCTATATCCATATTAAGGAAAGTAATCGTTGCGTTTTCGAGTGCTGCGTTAGCTTTGAGCCTCTTTCGTAAATATACAAAATTGCGTTTATTTTACAATTTCTCAGCTTCCCGACTGCTTTTTGCAGTCGGGAAGTTTCATTTAGTGGGCTTACTATTGCTGCTTACGCAATTATACCGTTGTATTCGTAACCTGCTTCTTCAACAGCTGCTTTAATCTGACTTTCTTCAATAGGTTTTGAAGATTCGATTGTTACCTCGGCTTTTTCATGAGAAGCTGTTGCACCAGTTATTCCATCGATTGCTTCGAGAGCTTTTTTTACGTGCATTTCGCAGTGTTCACACATCATTCCTTTTACTGAAATTTTCATTTTAGTCTCCTTATCTTGAGATTTGTTTGATATAAGAATTCCATGAACGGAATTTTTCACTTTTTTATCGTTTCTTGTATTATGAATTTTTAAGAAGTTCAGCCGCAGTGCATTTGATACTACGCAAAAGCTTGAGAGTCCCATTGCAGCTGCACCAAACATTGGATTCAGAGTCCAGCCAAAAGCTGCAACGTAACAGCCGGCAGCTAGAGGAATTCCGATTATGTTATAGAAGAAAGCCCAGAATAGATTTTCATGGATATTTTTTATAACTCCACGCGAAAGTCTTATTGCTGCACTTACGTCAAGAAGACTTCCTTTTATTAAAACTACATCCGCAGCATCTATCGCAATGTCAGTCCCTGCACCGATTGCAATTCCTAAGTCTGCACGCGTAAGAGAAGGTGCATCGTTGATACCGTCTCCCACCATTGCAACTTTTCCGCTTTGCATAAGCTGTCGTATTACGGCTTCTTTTCCGTCTGGGAGTACCCCGGCTACAACTTCGTCAACTCCAGCCTGAGCGGCAATTGCACGGGCAGTGATTTCATTGTCACCGGTGAGAAGGACGGTGTGGATTCCCATGTTTTTAAGTTCACTGATTGCTTGTGCAGAATCATCTTTGATTGTGTCACTAACAGCGATTATGCCAAGGAGTGTCTTGTCACGGGCGAAAAGAACTGGAGTTTTTCCTTGAGAAGCTAGTTCTTCAAGTTTAGTTTTTTGAGTTTGATTGATTATTACAGCTTCGTTAGAAAGATAAGTTACATTGCCACCAGCAATTGATTTTCCATCAAGTTTTGCAGAAAGTCCATTTCCGGCCTTGATTTCAAATTCAGTTGTATTTAATAGTGTAATCTGTTTTTTTTCTGCATATTCAACAATAGCTTTTGAAATAGGGTGTTCGCTTTTTGCTTCCAATGCGTAGGCGGTTTCAAGCAACTCATTTTCCGCCACTCCTTCTGCTGCAATAACATCTGTTACTGTCATAATTCCTGTCGTAACAGTTCCAGTTTTGTCTAGTGCAACAATCTGTGTTTTACCAGCCATTTCCTGAGCGGAGGCAGTCTTGAACAAGATTCCAGACTTAGCACCCATTCCGTTTCCCACCATAATTGCAACCGGAGTCGCAAGCCCAAGTGCACATGGACAACTGATAACAAGTACAGAAACCGCGCGGGCAACTGCATATCCTGCACTCTGGCCGACAAGCAGCCATACTACAAAAGTCACAATTGCAATACCAATTACTGATGGCACAAATATACCTGAAACTTTGTCTGCAATTTTTGCAATTGGAGCTTTTGTAGCGGCAGCATCGCTTACCATGCGGATAATACCAGAAAGCGTTGTGTCTTCGCCTACACGAGTAGCCTCGCATACAAGGTAGCCAGAAGTATTTATCGTTGCGGCCGAAACTATGCTTCCAGCCATCTTTTCAACAGGAAGACTTTCTCCAGTCAGTGCAGCTTCATTTACAGCACTTTCTCCTTCAAGTACGATTCCATCAACTGGAATGCTGTCTCCAGGGCGTACTACAAAATGGTCACCTTTTTTTACCTGTTCAATCGGTACAGTTTTTTCAATTCGCGCTTTTCCTTCGCCTTCAACAATAACAGCGGTTTTTGGTGCCATTTTCATCAAGGCTTTCAATGCGTCGGTTGTCTTTCCCTTTGATTTTGCTTCAAGCATTTTCCCTACTGTAATCAGAGTGAGGATTGTTGCGGCAGATTCAAAATAAAACTGATTCATAAAATACTGTATTTTTTCATCATTACCTGTTATAACCGCATTGCTCATTGCAAAAAGAGCAATTACGCTGTAGACGAAGGCAGCGCCAGCGCCTAGAGATACAAGGCTATCCATATTTGGAGATTTATGAAGCAATCCCTTAAATCCGCTGATAAAAAACTTCTGATTTATTACCATGATAAAGGCAGAAAGCAGAAGTTCATATAAACCCATCGCTATGTGATTTCCATTGAGAAAGTTTGGTAACGGCCAGTTCCACAGCATATGTCCCATTGAAACATACATAAGTGGTATTAAAAGAACGACAGATGCTATAAGTCGTTTTTTCATTTTTGGAGTTTCGGTATCTTTTAATTCATCTTCGTAGACTGATGTTCCACCAGCCCCATTCTTCCCCGCTCCAGATTTTTTTAGGCTTGCACCATATCCCGCATTTTCTACAGCTTTGATTATTTCAGCCGGGGTTACATCTCCTTCCACACCCATAGAATTAGTAAGAAGACTAACAGCACAGCTTTTTACTCCTGGAAGAGCATTTACAGCCTTTTCTACCCGTACCTGGCAGGCAGCGCAACTCATCCCTGTAACATTATATTGTTCCATAATAATCTCCTGTTTTTTTCTGATAATGTACTATTACTTCATCAGTTTTTGCATTGTAACAACTAATTCGTCAATTACGTCATCATTACCTTTTCTGATGTTCTCAGCAACGCAGGTTTTTATGTGGTTAGCGAGCAGAGCTTTGTTAAAACTGTTGAGTGCACTCGTTATTGCAGATACCTGCATAAGGATATCCGTACAGTAAGCATTATTTTCGAGCATTCCTTCAACTCCACGAACCTGGCCTTCGATTCGTTTAAGTCTGTTCATTAGAGTTTTGACTTCCTCTTCATCACGTTCCTTGTGCTTTCCTGAGCAATATGGACATGTAGATTCAGAGACTTCGTTTTTCTCACAACAGCAATCCACATTTAGATTTTCTGACATAATATAACTCCGTGATAAATACCCCCCAAGGGTAATTTGTGATTTCGACAGTATAATATACCCAAGGGGGTATAATGTCAAGAAGTGAGGCGGGACTAACAGAATAAACATAGAAATATCTCATAAAGCTTTTTTGCATATTCATAGAAAAAAACTTTTCTCTTTCTTAATTTGATTTTTGCTTTTATAATTGTATATAACTTTTTCTCAAGGGAGTTTTACGTGTCCGACCTTACTAGAACGATCAGCATTTCATCTCTTTGTTTCCTCTCTTTTTTTTGTTTTCAGGTAGGTGTTTTTTTGTGGTCTGGCCATAAGTTAAAGCAGAATGGCCGACGAACTCTTATCTTTATTGAATTGTTTACAGGTTTTATGCTTCTTTTTGATGCACTTGCTTATATTTTCCGTGGAAATATCAGTCAACTCGGTTGGTTCATGGTGCGCCTTAGCAATTTATTTGTTTATATCTGTAATTTTTCAATTTCTTTTTTTGTTTGTTTTTATGTTTGTGAATTCTTAAAGCAGGCTCGTTTAAGTTTGACATTGATTTTTCATCCAAAAACGGCTTTAAAAAATGGAATTCCTATTCAGCTTTTTGTAGTTCTTTTTTTATGTATTTTGGGGATCTGTCTCATTGTTATCAGTCAGTTTACAAATCTTTTTTATTATTTTGATGAAAATAATCTGTATCACAGAAATACATTGTTCCCGCTGGGTGTTGGTATAGGGCTTTTACCGGGACTTATTACTCTTACTGTCCTTTTACAGAATAGAAAGAAGATGCAGACAAATGCATTTGTTTCACTTTTGCTCTATTTTGTACTTCCATTAGTTGGAG
Organism: uncultured Treponema sp.; assembly: GCA_946532115.1. Taxonomy (GTDB): domain Bacteria; phylum Spirochaetota; class Spirochaetia; order Treponematales; family Treponemataceae; genus Treponema_D. The sequence continues at coordinate 15,971 of CAMNBC010000013.1, read as the reverse complement.
TAATTCTGATTCTTGTTTCATATGGATTTTCCTGGATTAATATTTCCCTCGGTCTTGGTGCTTTGCATTTATTCTATTCTTCTATCAAATTAATGGAGATAGAATTTTATTCTGGCGAGAGAGCTCATTCAATTATCAGTCCAGTTTATAAAAGTGAAGTAACTTCAATTGAAACACGAAAAAGGGTGGCAAGAAATCATTTTTGGCAGGGACTTGCTATAAGTCTTGGTGGAGTACTTCTTGTTCTTGTGATTATTTCTATAAGGGGTATATCTCTTCCTGAAAAAACTTTGATAATTGAAAAACCTTATATAGAAAATGATTCATCAAAATCTGTTTGTGTAACTTTTGGGCGTAATGCTGAAAAGCATTGGGTTGATGAAGGAGATCCGGATAGAACTGGAGCTCAGTACGATGGTGTAATCTTCAATAATATGAGCAGCACAATTATAACGGACTGGCACTTTTCAATTTATGTTCCGGAAAAAGGCTGTTCAATTGACCCGGGGCCATGGAATGGAACTTTTACACTTTCTGATGGAACATTAGATGTAAAGAAACCCCATGCAGATGATGCTGAAAATATTCATGGTGAAGATTTTTATACAATTACTCCATTAAAGACTCTTGGTTTTGGTTGCATTATGTACACACCGCATAACTATCAGCCACTTGATCAAAAAATAATTTTCACCTATTCAAGTATTTTAAAACCTCTTACAAACAAGCTATTTATTGTTTTCCTGGCAGTTTTGTTTATCATCTTTATAATTGCAACAACAATTATGCTTTTTGAAGGAAAACTCATTCGTGTCGAAGAGGAAAATAAAAAACTTGAAAATACTGTAAAGGAACGTACAAAAGAACTCGAAGCAGAAAAGAATCGTTCTGAAAATCTTCTATTAAATATTCTTCCAAAAGAGATTGCAAAAGAACTTACGGCGCATCCTGAAAGAACTATTGCGAAAGAGTATCCGAACGTTACTGTTCTTTTTACAGACATTGTTGGCTTTACAAAAATCAGTGGTGAGATGACTGCAGAAGAGGTTGTTACAATGCTCAACAAAATGTTTACCATGTTTGATGAACGTGCCCAGCGCGAAGGTATTGAAAAGATTAAAACTATCGGAGACGCTTATATGGCGGCCGCTGGTCTTACAGAAGAAGAGTTCAACGATGGTGCGTTAAGAATGGTTCGATTTGCAAAGGGACTTTTACAGGATGTACAGACCTTTAATGAAAATTCAAATATCAAATTATTGATAAGACTTGGAGTAAACTCTGGTCCTGTTGTTGCAGGTGTAATTGGAAAAACAAAGTTCATTTATGACATCTGGGGTGATACTGTTAATGTTGCGAGCCGAATGGAAAGCACTGGTATGCCTATGAGAATCCATGTAACAGAAACGACTAAAGATCAGACAATTAGTCGTTTCCAGTACAGCAAGAATACAGAAATTGATGTAAAGGGCAAAGGTATGATGAAAACTTTCTTCCTGTAAGGGAAGAATATTTAATAAAAGAAAATTAAAAATGAGATTTTTATTTATTCGACATGGTGAACCAGATTATATAAACGACTGTCTATCTTGACCAAATTGCGTCAAACTACTAAATTCCATATATGGAAATAAGAAAGGCGTTAAGTATTAATTATCATAATTAATTACTGACGCCTTTTTGCGTTTAAACGACTTTAGTGTTAGGAGACACAAAAATGAAAAAATCAATTGTTTTGGTTTTAGCTTTGGCTGTATTAACAAGCAGTTTGTTTGCAGCAAAAAAGAGTAAGAAGGAAAAGAAGACTCCTTCTTTCAAAGTTGGTGTAATTTACATTGGTGATGAAAATGAAGGTTACACAGAAGCTCATATGAAAGGCATTGCTGAAATGAAAAATGCTCTTGGGCTTTCAGATGCACAGGTAATTGAGAAGAAAGGTATTCCTGAATCTGAAAAATGTTATGATGCTGCAATCGACCTTGCAGAACAGGGATGTACTTACATCATTGCTACATCATTTGGTCATGAATCATACCTTATTCAGGCAGCAAAAGAATATCCAAAGATTGTTTTTGCTCATGCAACAGGTTATCAGGCTGCTTCTACTGGCTTGAAAAACATTCACAACTTTATGCCATCTGTTTATCAGTCACGCTATGTTTCTGGTATTGTTGCTGGTCTTAAATTGAATGAAATGATTTCTTCAGGCAAAATTAAACCTTCTGATGCAAAAATTGGTTATGTTGGTGCTTATCCTTATGCTGAAGTAGTTTCAGGTTATACATCATTCTTCCTTGGAGCTCGCTCTGTTTGTCCTTCTGCTACAATGGAAGTTCGCTATACAAACTCTTGGGCTGATATGTCTCTGGAAAAGGAAACTGCTGAAGCTTTAATCGCTGCAAAATGTGTTCTTATTTCACAGCATGCTGATACAACTGGTGCTCCATCTGCTTGCGAAGCTCATGGTGTTCCATGTGTAGGTTACAATGTTGATATGACTGCTGTAGCTCCAAATGCTGCTCTTACATCTGCTGCTTTGAACTGGGGTGCTTTCTATACACTTTCTGCAAAGGCTGTTATGGCAGGCGAAAGCTTCGACGTAGACTGGTCAAAGGGATACGAAGAAAACGCTGTTTACATCACAAAGATTAACTCTAAGGTTGCAACTGCTGATGCTAATGCAAAAGCTGACGCTGCAATTGCTGCAATCAAAGATGGTTCTTTGAAGGTATTCAACACAAAGACTTTCACTGTTGGCGGAAAATCTCTTGAAGAATTGATTAAAGCCGGCGGAGATTATGCAAAATATGCTGCATACGTAAAAGACGGTGCATTCAATGAACAGAATGGTTTTGCTGCTCCAGCATTCGATTTAAGAATTGATGGAATTGTAGAACGCTAATTATAGATCCCGTGTCCTAAGGGCACGGGAGATTTTTTTAAAGGAATCTTTTAAATGAATAGTCCGGTAGTTCAATTAAAAAATATTACTAAACGTTTTGGTGATGTTGTTGCAAATAACAACGTAACGCTTTCTGTAAATAGTGGCGAAATCTTATCAATTTTAGGTGAAAACGGTTCTGGTAAGACCACTTTGATGAATATGATTGCAGGTATTTACCGCCCGGACGAAGGTGAAATACTGATTAATGGACATAGAGTTGAAATTCATTCTCCAAAAGATGCGTATAAATATAAAATAGGAATGGTTCATCAGCATTATAAGCTGGTAAACGTTTTTACTGCTGCCGAAAATATTATTCTTGGACAAGAAGGCAAGCAGGTTTTAGATATGTCTGCCGTTAAAGCTGAAATTTCAAAAATCAGTGATACATACGGTTTTAAAATTAATTTAGATCAGAAAATCTACGATATGTCTGTTTCAGAAAAACAGACTGTTGAAATTATAAAGGTTTTGTTCAAGGGAGTTGATATTCTTATTCTTGATGAACCAACTGCAGTTCTTACGCCACAGGAAACAAAAGCGCTTTTTGATGTATTAAAAAATATGCGTAAAGCTGGAAAATCTATCATTATCATCACACACAAACTTAATGAAGTGATGGAAATAAGCGATCGTGTTTCAGTTTTGCGTAAGGGCGAATATATTGATACTGTAAAAACTTCTGAAACTACAATTCAGGCGCTCACGGAAATGATGGTTGGACAGAAAATTGATCTTGATATTGAGCGTTCAATGCCGGTAAACAGCAGGGATCTTCTTAAGGTTGAAGGTTTGACTTGTTACAACAAGGAAGGGCTTCGGGCTTTGGATAATGTTACTTTTACTGCAAAATCTGGTGAATTTTTAGGAATTGCTGGTATTGCAGGATGTGGTGTTCATGAGCTTTTTGAATGTATTGATGGAATTTGCAAATATACAGACGGAAAAATTGCCTTCCTAAATGAGGAATTTGAGGAAATTGATTTAACTAATAAATCTACACGTGAAATAAAAAAGCTCGGAGTAAACATCAGTTTTGTACCGGAAGATCGTCTTGGAATGGGACTTGTTGGACTTATGGGCATGACGGATAACGTAATGCTTAGAACCTATAAAAAAGGTAAAGGGCAGGTGGTTCAACGAAAAGAACCTAGACGTCTGGCTGATAAAATAAAACAGAGACTGGAAGTAAAGACTCCAAGTATAGAATATCCGGTTAGCCGACTTTCGGGAGGAAATGTTCAGAAGGTTCTTGTAGGACGTGAAATTTCCAACGATCCAGATATTCTGATGGTTGCTTATCCGGTTCGTGGACTTGATATCAATTCAAGTTACGCAATCTACAATAAATTAAACGAACAGAAATCGAGGGGCGCAGCTGTAATCAGTATTATTGAAGACCTTGATGTGCTTTTAGCACTGAGTGACCGAATTTTAGTTTTGAATAATGGAAAGGTTGCCGGCATCTTAAATGCCCGTACAACAACAAAAGAAGAAATTGGTTATCTTATGACTGCGGAGGTAAAATAATGTTTAATATTCGTTTGAGCAAAAAAGAACCATTACCTTTATGGAAGTCGCTGCTTATCCGTATAGGAGCAATTTTACTTTCGCTGATTGTCTGTGCTGTTGTAATTATTTCGGTTACTGACTTAAATCCTCTTGAAGTATATGGCGGGATTTTAAGCGGAGCCCTTGGTTCTACCCGTCGTGTTTGGGTTACAATCCGCGATACACTGGTTCTGCTTCTGGTGGCCGTTGCCTTAATTCCGGCTTTTAAAATGCGATTCTGGAATATTGGTGCTGAAGGACAGATGCTTATGGGGGCTTTTGCATCTGCAGCCCTTATGATATATTGCGAAAAATTACCAAATGCAGTTCTTCTTCCTTTAATTATGATTGCGTCCTGTCTTGCCGGTCTTATCTGGGGAATAATTCCTGCTTACTTTAAGGCAAAATATAATACAAACGAAACTCTTTTTACCCTGATGATGAACTACATTGCAGCACAACTTATATCTTTCAGTATTGTATTCTGGGAAAATCCTGCCGGTTCTAACTCAGTAGGAATTATTAATCCTGTTTCAAGTAAGGGATGGTTTCCATCGCTTTTTGGACAGCGTTATGGTTTGAATCTTCTGCTTGTAGTTTTAGTTACAGTTTTTGTTACCTGGTATTTAAAATATACCAAGCATGGATACGAAATTAATGTAGTTGGTGAAAGCTGGAATACAGCTCGTTATGCCGGCATTAATGTTAAAAAAGTAATTATCCGTACAATGGCACTTAGTGGTGCAATTTGCGGTTTATCAGGTTGCCTTGTTGTAAGCGGTGCCAGCCATACAATTTCTACAAGCCTTGGCGGAGGACGTGGATTTACAGCAATTATTGTTGCCTGGATGAGCAATTTTAATACCCTGGCCATGGTTGCAATATCGTTCCTCCTTTGTCTTATGGATAATGGTGCCATTCAGATTGCCAGCCAGTTTGGTTTAAATGAAAATGTTTCTGATATTTTGACTGGAATTATCATATTCTTCCTTATAGGAAGCCAGTTCTTTATAAGTTACAGATTGAATTTTGATAAGAAAAAATCTACGACTAAAACCGAAAACACAAACAAGGGGGAATAGATTATGATTTTACTGACTTTTATACAAAAAGCTATTGTTCAGGGAATTGGAATTCTTTTTGGTTCTATTGGCGAAATCCTTACAGAAAAATCTGGAAATCTTAATCTTGGAATTCCTGGACTTATGTATATGGGCGGAATTGCAGGCTTGATGGGAGCTTTTATCTACGAAAGCGCTGTTGCGACTCCGGTCCCTTTTGTTGGATTTCTAGTTTCCCTATTTTTTGCCTTGCTTGTTTCTGGGCTTGGCGCATTAATCTACAGTTTTCTTACAATCACATTGAGAGCAAATCAGAATACTGTGGGACTTGCCCTCACTACTTTTGGAATAGGTTTTGGTAACTTTTTTGGCGGTTCAATTTCTCGTCTTGCTGGTGGAGTTGGACAGGTAAGTGTTGCAACTACGGCAAAAGCATATCAGGCTTGTATACCTGGGCTTTCAAAAATTCCTGTACTTGGAAAACTTTTTTTCAGTTATGGATTTTTGACTTACTTTGCAATAGTTCTTGCATTTGCGCTGGCATTCTTTCTCTTGAAGACCCGTGTAGGTTTAAATCTTCGTTCAATTGGTGAAAATCCTGGAGCTGCAGATGCTGCCGGAATCAATATTGAAAAATATAAATATCTTGCAACAATTGCCGGTGGTGCTATTGCGGGATTGGGTGGACTTTATTTTGTAATGGAGTATCTGGGTGGAACTTGGACTAATAATGGTTTTGGTGACCGCGGCTGGCTTGCCGTAGCCCTTGTAATTTTCAGCCTTTGGGATAGCCGCAAGGCAATTTTAGGTTCGCTTCTGTTTGGAGCTTTGTACATTCTTTACATGTATATTCCGGGACTTAGCCGTGCTGTTCAGGAACTGTTTAAAATGACTCAGTATCTTGTAACAATTGTAGTTCTTGTAATCACAAGCATGAAGAAAAAACGTGAAAATCAGGCTCCTGAGATGCTTGGCCTTGCATACTTTAGAGAAGAAAGATAATTTTAAAAAACGAGGATAAATATGAAATTTCTTGAAGATAGAATTAAAAAAGATGGCGTTGTAAAACCTGGCAATGTGCTTAAAGTAGACAGCTTTCTTAATCATCTTATTGATGTAGAACTGATGGATATGCTTGGTTCAGAATTTAAAAAGCATTTTTATCAGAAAAAAATCACAAAGATTCTTACAATAGAAGCATCTGGTATTGGAATTGCCTGTCTTACAGCCCGCTATTTTCAAGTCCCTGTACTTTTTGCTAAAAAGACTCAGACTGTGGTACAGGATGATGACAAATATTCTTCTGAAGTTTATTCATACACTCACAAGTGTTCTAATCATATTTTTATTTCTAAAAAATATATGACAGCAGATGATCATGTTCTTATTATTGATGACTTTCTTGCAAATGGCGCTGCCTGTATGGGTTTGATTGATGTTGTAAAACAGGCAGGAGCAACGCTTGAAGGTGTTGGAATCTGTATAGAAAAAGGCTTCCAGGATGGCGGAAAAAAACTGCGCGAAATGGGCGTAGATCTTGAATCGCTTGCAATTATAGAAAGCATGGATGCTGAAACTGGAACTATTATTTTCAGATAAATGAAAATACTTCTAGTTTCGGTAAATGCCAGTTACATGCATACAAACCTCGCTATTCGTGATTTGAAAAATTACGCAGAAAAGAATTGCGGGTGCGATATTGAAATCCAGCTTGCCGAATATACGATAAATCAGCCGGTGGGGGAAGTGCTCCGCGGAATTGCGGCAAGTGCCGCCGACTGGATTCTTTTTTCTACTTACATCTGGAATGCTGAGTATGTATGTAAGCTGTTGCCGGAAATTAAAAAGATTTTACCTTCCTGTGTTCTTGGGGCTGGTGGGCCTGAGTTTGGTTATGGAGCAAAAAAATATTTAATGAATATTCCTGCTCTGGACTTTGTTATCTTTGGTGAGGGGGAAGAGACCTTCCGGGAGATGATAACTGAGTGTGCGGGGGCGCCAAAAAGTCTGCTTTCAAGACTAGCTGATATAAAGGGGATTTATTACAGAAAAGAGGATTCGATACGCGGAGGAACTGATAATACCGGTGCCCGGATTGACTTTACGGGAAACCGCGATTTAATTTGTAATCTTGATGATATACCTTTTCCTTATCCTGAGATAGTGGCTGGAACTGCGGATCCGGATCATAAAATTTATTATTACGAATCCAGCAGGGGTTGTCCTTTTTCGTGTTCTTACTGTCTTTCTTCTGTAGACAAGCAGGTTAGATTTAAGAGCCTTGAACGGGCCTGCAGTGAGCTTCAGATTTTCCTGGACAACAATATCAAACTTGTAAAATTTGTAGACCGTACTTATAACCTTGATGAAAATCATTACATTGGAATCTGGGATTACATTATGAAGCATCACAATGGAAAAACGATGTTTCATTTTGAAATTGAAGCTGAGTATCTTTCGGACAAGGCGCTGGACTTTTTGCAGCAAATCCCGGAAGGCATGATGCAGTTTGAAATGGGAGTGCAGTCGGCAAATAAGAAAACTCTGGCGGCGATAAATCGTTCTACGAATGTCGAAGAACTGGCGGAAAAAATCCGTCGTATTCCGCGGACGATTCACCAGCATCTGGATTTGATTGCGGGTCTGCCTTATGAGGATCTGGAAAGTTTTGGACTCAGCTATGATTTTGTGATGGACTTACGGCCGGATGCTTTGCAGCTGGGATTTTTGAAAATTCTTGGTGGCACTGAAATGGAAAAGTTTGCCGAGGCTAACGGCTGGAAGTGGATGGAAAGCCCTGCTTACGAAACTTTTTCAACGCCATATCTGTCGTTTGAGGATATTGCTTTTTTGAAGGATATGGAAACTGTCACCGACGCTTACTGGAATAAGGGTAGTTTTGCGTGTACGATGAATTATGTTTTCCGCAAGGCTAGTCCGTGGAAGTTTTTCTGTGCTCTGGTTGAATACGGTCGCAACGTGGGCGCCTTCCTTCAGGCGAGAAGAGAGGCTTACTGGTTTGAGTTGATTAATGATTTTGTGATAAAAGAAAACTTCTCCGAGTTCGAAGGGGCCATAGATAAAAATCTGATTTACGATTTGTTACGATATGATTTTGTGCGTGCGGGTAAAAAAGGAAACTTCCCGCAATGGTATAAACATAATTATGATAAAGATAAGCACAGAAAACTGTTGGAAGAAAATGGGCTGCTCAAGAACTCAAGAATCGGTTTTGCGATTACGGAATATGAAGAGTTCGAGTATAATGTTCTTAGCGAGCAGCCAGAAGTTGAGAAAGGTCGCACTGAAGTTTTGCTGCGATACAAATGATGACAGCAAAAAATCAGTGAAATTTTACAGCTGTTCCGTAGGCAACAATTTCTGCGGCGCCCTGCATAACGGCTGATGAACTATATCTTACTCCGACAATTGCGTCGGCACCAAGAGCTGTGGCTTCATCAACCATACGCTTGGTTGCAAGCTGGCGGGCTTCATTAAGCATTTCTGTGTAGCCGGCAATTTCACCACCTACCAGAGTTTTTACGGCAGCCATAAAATCGCGGCCAAAGTTTTTTGATTGAACAATTGTTCCCTTTGCAATTCCCAAAACTTCATATTCCTTGCCTGGAATTGAATCAATAGTTACGAGCATCATATTCTTCACCTCTGTTTATTTCTTTTATTCTTTGAATTAATACGACAATAATTACAATAACTAATCCGATTGTAATTAGAGCTGTGATAATAACTGGCCCCAATATTGCGGGCTCAGAGCGATAAACAAAAAGCATACCGATAAAGCAGAGAATCAAAATCAGGCAGATAAAGCTTGCTGCAATAATTGCGCCGGATTTCTTTTTTCTGTTTATATCTTCTTTTTGTATATTCTTAAATTTTGTTCCATCTTCTTCCATCTTCTCCATTTCCGAAAGATAGGATGAAGCATTCAGTGTCTGTAAATCAGTTGTTTCATCCCGAAGTTTTATGCAAAGTTTTTTCATAACTTCTGCACTTTCCTGTTCTTTTTCTATCCGTTCAATCTGCTGATTCATACTTTGGGTAAGAGACATTTTTCCAGATTCCAGAAATCTTATTTCTTCAATCGGGACAGAAAGCTTTCGAAGCAGTTTGATTTTTTCCAGCTGACGTACGTCCTCCAGCGAATACTCCCTGTAATCGTTTTCAGGATTTCGCTTTGGGCATAAGAGTTTCTGATCTTCGTAAAAGCGGATATTTTTTTTGGTTATTCCAACTAATTCTTCAACCTGATAAATCTTCATATTTTTTCTCTAGGATTATTATACTTGAGATTCTGCCTTTATGCTTGAATTTTTTTTTCCATAAATCAATTCCAAGACAAACTACAGGAATCGCCAGTACGTAGCAAGAAACTTCAATGATTGCAATATTTACTTTCATTAAAGAAAGAGTTCCTGCGACGGCATCAAAAAGTGCATGAATCAGAATGGCCAAAGGATATAAATATAATTGATTTCTGTTTTTTACCGCAAACCAGACAATGACAGAAAGAGAAATATGAATAGCAATTGCCGGAATGCGTTCAACAGGAATTAAAAAATACATAATTGGGTTTTGAGGTTCTGCCTGGGCAGGAAGTTTATCTGCAAAAACAATAGCGACAATGGAAGTAACAACTACATAAAAAACTTCAAAACCAGCATGGCCTGCTCCGTAATACAAGGCGGTAGAATTTTCATCTCTTGTTTTTTTTAAAAGAGTTTTGAACGCTACAAAGCGGCCGGACTCTTCAAACAAACCAGCCATAAGTCCGCCGAAAAGTCCAAACAAAACAGGCTTTTGCATAAGAGCTTCGACACGTCCTCTACCCAGAATCAAAGCATTGCAGGCGCCTTCCAGAATTAGTGCAAAAACAGCAAAGGTTGCACATCCGATTAAAACAGAAAATCGTTTTTCTTTATTTGTCATATCTGACCTCCTTCTGCTAAAAAGTCTAAGGCTTCCACAAGGTGGAAGGTCAAGAAAATTTTTAAATTTTTTCAAGATTTTAAAGAATGATTTGATAGAATTGGGGTGTATTCTTGTGATAAGATATTTTATAAGGAATAAAAAATGGAAATTAGAGAATTAACAGAAAATGATTTGCCTTTGCTTCTGGAATTATATGTCCAGCCTGCGGTTGCTATAAAGTAATTCTGATGAGTAGAATTGCAAGAAAAGAGGCTCACCTGTTTTATGAAAATCTGGGCTTTACCAGCCAAAAAAAGCTTTTGATATGAGGATTTGATAATTTAAGGATGTGAGGAAGATTATGCCGTTAGTAAAAGTTAATATGCTTAAAGGGAAAACTCCCGAATTTAAGAAGACAGTTTTTGATTGTATCCATGAAGGATTAATTGATTCTTTTGGAATTGCAGATTGGGACAGATTTCAGCGTATTGAAGAATATGACAGGGACTCGTGGGAAGTACCGGAAGGTAAGACTGAAAATTTTATGATTATCGAGCTTACGGTTTTTCCAGGAAGAAGCCGGGAGCAGAAAAAAGCTGCAATTGAAAAAATTACCGGGCTGTTGTGCGAAAAACTTGGGATAGCAGCCACAGATGTTTTTATCGTGATGAACGAACCGCCTCTGGAAAACTGGGGAATGGGTGGAAATCAAAAATAATGGAGTTAAAAAATGTAGCAGAAAACATTGGTTTTACTGCAAAAGAACTTAAAGATGCAAAAAAAGAAATGCTTGATGACTATGAACTTAGCGGAAATGGGATTGGCATTCATTGGGATAATCTTGATGAAGATTTATATGTTCCAAATCTTTTACTTGGAATTACAGATATTAATAGATTAAATAAACCTGCTTGATAATAATGACAGAAGCAACTATAAAAAGAATCAGAAAATTTATTTCAGACCGCGACTGGGGCCAGTATCACAGTCCTGCAAATCTTGCAAAATCAATTTCGATTGAAGCGAACGAACTCCTTGAATGTTTTCAGTGGAGCGACACCGACTACGACCTTCAGCATGTGAAAGAAGAACTCGCCGACGTCCTGGTTTATTGTCGCGACCTTCTGGATGTGCTCGGCCTGGATGAAGATGAAATTGTAAACATGAAGATGGATATGAACGAAAAAAAATATCCAGTGGACAAAGCCCGTGGCAACAATAAGAAGTATACGGAGTTTTAATTAATTATTCCCAGTCTTAGTTTTCTTCTCTGCTTTCTCTTAGAGATTGCATAATATCGTCATGTTTAATATCAAAAAGAGTTTTGATTCCGGCGAATGGCGATGAGTCTGAAACTTCTGGGGAAATACGGAAGACAGAGCCGTCTGCTCGTTTTACAAGGACGGCACCATCATTTTTTGATTTGTCCAGAACAGAGGCAAAATTTTGTCTTGCTTCGGAATAAGTTACTACAAGCATGCAATACCCCTGGAAACGGCATTTGATTTCATTGTTCCATCCATTGTATACAAAGGTAGGGACAGCTGCTTTGCCAATGAAATGTAATATGAATCATAAGCGTAAGATTCTGTTTCCCCTGCTATTAAAATAGAATTAGGAATATCCGGTTCCATCAACCTCATTGGGATTCGTGCAAACTCGTGATATACAGAAACTCCATCATAAATGGAAATTAATTTACGCTTAATGAGTTTACTTATTGCATTACCAATTTCAAATGGTAAACAACTTGGAGCAACAAGGCGAGCTGCCCCAACGGTATTTACGACAGAGTCTTTACCGTTTTGATTCAAGAGGAATTCCAGAATGCACGAAGCATCAATGACTAATTCATTCATAACATTATTGTACTATTGTACAATAAGCATGTCAATAAAAATATTTTTCTTTATAAAACTCCAAGAACAGAATATAATTAAATTTAAATATCAGCAAAATAAAAAAAGGAAACCCATATGCCTTATGCACAAGTAAATGATGTCAATATTTATTATGAAGAGTTTGGCCGCGGCGAAACTGTATTGTTTCTACATAGTCATTTTAGCAGAGGGCTGCTTGCTTTTTCAGGACAGATAATTCCTTTTTCTGGAAAGTACAGATGTTTATTTCCTGATTTTCGTGGGCATGGTCGGACTAAGTGCGAGGACCTGACCTGGAGCAGCCCGAAAATTGCAGATGACATGGCTGCGTTTCTGGACAAGCTTGGAATCGAAAAGGCTTACTTAATCGGTTACAGCTGCGGTGCCTATGTTGGCTGTTACATGGCAGCAAAATATCCTCACAAGGTGAAGAGTCTTGTTACAATTGGAGGTGCGGCTTTTCCGCGGCCTGTAGGAGCAGAAGACTTTTTGCCTGAGAATTTATTGAAGAATAATAGTTTAGATTTTATTGAAGATATGAAGGCCAGACATGCGGAAGCCCACCGGGGCGACTGGCAGACTTATTTACGAAATACAGTAGCAGACTGGCAGCAACAGCCGAGCCTTACAGAAGAAGAGTGGAAGAATATCACCTGCCCGGCATTTTTCATCAACGGAGAAAACGACCCGTTTGGAACCTGTGAAGAATTGCAGGCGAAAGTTCCTTCTGCAAAGATTTACAAGGTTCTCGGCGGTAGTCATCATCCTCATTTTGTAGGCGAGCAGATTGATGATATTAATAAAATGATTCTGGAGTTTATTTCCCGCAATTCTTCCTGTGAGCCTTAAGTTTCTTTAGTGCCCAGGCGTAGTGGCTGGAAGTGTTGCTTACGAAGTAGGAGCCGAGTGGGGCGGTGCCGGTCCAGCAGAAATAGTTTGCTTTGAAGAGTTCTTCGTTGGTGTAGCTTTCGATAAGCTTCATGACGTCGGCGTGGCTTTTTTTGAAGAGGGCTTTGGCGGACTCGAGACTTGTTTCCTGATGGTTTTTCCAGAACATGATGTTCATGGCGCCGTAGGTTTTCCAGCTGTAATCTGGCGGCAGAATTGAAATTGCGCTTTTGCTGTCTGTTACTTTTGCATTGTTTTTTGGAAACTGCAGCATGAGCTTGTGCCATTCGTAGAGGTGAATGAGCACGTCGCGTACGTTTTTGTCGCGGCTCCAGTGGGCTTCTTTTTTGCTTGGCTGGCTTGAAAAATCGAAGGGAGTAGTGAGCTCCTTTTCTGTCATTGAGTCGATAAAGTTCATGAGTTCTGTGTAGTTTTCGTTTGCTGCTTTGAGCAGGTCTTCTTTTGTGCTTGGACGTGGCATAATCTTCCTCCTGTGAGATGTCCGAGTCAAGCCCGAACATGAGTAAGGCCGCTGGCGGCCGGTGATAAATAGCAAAGCGTTAAAAAAATTGCGAAAGCAATTTTTAGCTTTACCTTCTTGAGATTACTATAACACGGTTTTGCTAATAAAAAAAGAAACAGCTTGTTGCTTTTTCGGGGGGCGGTTGGACGGTGAATTATGCCTTCCAGTGCTTTAGTTGTGACAGCATTGTATCGTAAAACTGGCGGCGCTCGTCGTCACTCTGTTTTTGTGGATTCGGCATGTGTTCAAGAAGGAAGTCAATGAGGGAGTCTTTCTGTTTGTAAATAAACTCGCCGTCGGTATAGCACCATTTGCAGTAGTCTTCGTTGAAGGTCTGGTCCGGCTCGCGGCTAATCATGGAATCTTCGGTAAGAGGCATTCCGCAGCATTGACAGAAAAGCTGACGAGGCGAACCCAGCAGAGTATTTATAGAAACGTTGAACTCGCGCGAAAGAACTTTTAGCATTTCGGGGTTAGGCTGAGTCTCACCGGTTTCCCAGCGGCTCACAGCCTGCCTTGTAATGTTTACGCGGTTTGCCATTTCTTCCTGAGTAAGATTATTTTTTTCGCGAAGAGTTTTAAGTATTTCGAAAACTTCCATTCGTCGCCTCACTTTGTGTTGATAAATAATTATAGCACAGGTTTTAATAAAAAAGTAGGGCGTGCCCGCTTGCCTTCTTACTTTTCACAATTTACAAATCCCAGCTTGCCACATATAATAAAATAAGGAGTAAATCAAAATGAAAAAATGGTACAAGGAAGAATATGAGTTTACTGTGGAAGTCACAGGCTTCCTGCATGGCGACCACACTGAGAGATATTGTCGTAACGGCGAAGAGCCTGGCGACAAATATACCTGTACCTACGGTTGTCCGGTAAATCAGCAGGGCTATGGAATCTGCTCAAAAACTATGATGATGCTTTATCCTTTGATGGAAGCAATTCGCAGCGGCGGGGATTTAGAAAATCTTGGTGGTGACAGTAAATATTCCAAAACGATTGTTTGCCCTGATGGTTGTGTAATTTTCAAATTGACTGCAAAGCCTCTTGGAAATCCTAATTTTCACAAGGGAAAATTCTGGGATTACCCGGATGAGACTACAAAAGAGTAAGGCCTAAAAAATGATAGAGCAGATTAAAGACCCGGCTACTAAGCGTGCTGTTTCCAGAAAGATTCTCGAAGCCTTGCATGACTGGTTTGAAGTTGATGAAAGCAGGGAAAAATATATTTCAGATTGCGCCGACTGGATTTTTCTTGCGGCAAAAGAAAATGATGAATATGCAGGATTTCTTTGTCTCAAGGAAACCGGGAAAGATACTGTTGAGCTTGCGGTTATGGGAGTACTTAAAGAATTTCACCGCCATGGTCTTGGAAGGCAGCTTTTTGATGCAGCAAAGAAAATTGCAAGTGATGCTGGCTATTCCTTCATGCAGGTAAAAACCGTGCAGATGGGCATGTATCCGGATTATGATATCACAAACCGTTTTTACCTTGCCTGCGGTTTTAAAGAACTGGAAGTCATCAAAGAAATCTGGGGCGAAGAAAATCCCTGCCAGATTTATGTGCAGTATTTGAAATAAAATAGTAACAGGAGGATATGTGAAAACTATTAATGTTGTAAATGGACCCGCAAATGCTTCGGCAATTATTTTGGGCTGTATGAGAATGCCAGCTCTCTCGGTTGATCAGGCAGAAAAGATGATTCAGACCGCTGTTGAGCTGGGAGTTAATTTTTTTGATAACGCCACATGTTACGGTGAAGATGGCGAAGCAGAAAAGCGTTTTGGTGATGCCTTTAAGCAGTCTGGCCTTAAGCGCGAAGATGTGATTATACAGAGTAAGTGCGGTCTTCGTTTTGAGCGTAATGAATTTGACTGGACAAAAGAAAACATTCTGACTAGTGTTGATGAAAGTCTTTCAAGAATGAAGCTTGATTATCTTGATGCACTTTTGCTCCATCGTCCTGATTTGATTTTTGAACCAGAGCAGGTTGCAGAAGCTTTTGATATTCTTGCAAAAAACGGAAAGGTTCGTTACTTTGGCGTGAGCAATGTTCCGCCTATGGAGCTTGAACTTTTGAAGCGTTATGTAAAACAGCCTCTTGTTTTTAATCAGGTTCAGTTTTCTCTTGAACAGTCGCAGCTTATTGATCAGCCGCTTTATATGAATAATTTAACTACCGAACGGTCGGTGG
>CAMNBC010000012.1 GCA_946532115.1 uncultured Treponema sp. | reverse complement strand
ATTCTAATAGATTTTAGAATTTTTAAATAGTAGGTTCCTTAAGTTGATGATGTTGGGCGTTGCGGGGTGTCCCCGCTGGGTGGGGTAGCCGAAAACACCGAAGGTGGTTGAGGCGTAGGGCGGGGCTCCGCCCTACTTTATAAACCTATTGCGAATAATTCCTTCCACAATTATAATTTAGAGCATGAAATTTTACGGTGAACTTTTAGTATTTGTGCTGCTTTTTATTACGAATCTGCGCGTTTTCTTTGTGCATCATGTAAGACGGGATCCTCTTGTTGTACTAGCACCGTTCACCTTTATTATTGCAATTTTTCAGATATTTGCCTGGGGAATTGATGCTTTTACTGTACTCGGACTTTTTATTGCTCTTTTTGTATTACTCTCAAACTTCCACGCAATTTTCCGCTATATTGAACGGCTTTATGTTGACCATTACAGTGCTTTGATGAAGGTTTGGGCTGTTTTTACACTTATGATTTCTGCAGTTGCCCTTACTGCTACTGTTTATTTTTCTCCGGTAGAACAGAATTCACGTAAAATCGGTATTGTTGAAAAAATTACTCATTATAAAGGAAGTTTTAGAAGCGGTTTTGAAGAAGCCGGTCCTTTTTCTAAAAAAACTATGTCGCTTTATGAATATGGTCCGAACGTTTTAAATGCTTCTGAAACCGATAAAGTAACTGCAGAAAGTCAGAATCTGATTATTTTACTCACTCCGGACAAGCGCGGTGACACCGAGCATTATAAACCATACCTTCAGGAACTGGCAGCCCGCGGCATTACAATCTGTTCGGCTGATTTTTTTGCTGAAGATGGTCCATGGCTGCATTCGTTTGCTGACCACAGAATTTTGCGCCGCCTTGTAATGGTTATTCAAAGCTCTTTGAACCGTCAGGCATTTGAAGCTCAAAAGGAATATTATTCTTATAATGTTTCGCAGGAATATGAAGTTCTGATTCCTATTCTTAAGGCACGTTATGGTGAAGATAAAAAACTTCTTTTAATTTCTGATTTTATGGCTGATATTGCAGCGGATGATTTTGCTAAGAAAAACCCGGAACTTGTTGCGGGAGTTTTGAAGCTTTCTTCCATACAGGATTACAAAACTACGGGGTATGGATGCATTGAACAGACGGATCCTCTTCTGGCTCTGTCTCTGGGATTTTCCCGGGATGCAAGCCGCACTACTCCTAAACTGCTTGCAGATAAAACTGAAGAGATGCTGAAACAAGTTCAGCATGACAATGCGGAAGGAGAAACTGACAATGACATTGAATGAACTGGACTCTTGGTTTAATGCTTTTTTGAAAAAAGAGGATTTTCCTGCTGACCCTTCGCTGAATGGGATTCAAATTCAAAACTCTGCACCTGACAGCTTACCTGTATTAAAGGTTGCGTTCGCCGTAGATGCCTGCGAGGCAACTGCAAACGCGGCTGCGGCTGCCGGTGCCCAGGCCCTTGTCGTACACCACGGCCTTTTCTGGGGACACTGTCAGACACTAACCGGCAATTTTTACAAGCGGGCGGCCAGCTTTATTAAAAATGACCTTGCCCTGATTGCATACCACATTCCGCTCGACGCAAACAACCCTTATGGAAACAATTTCGGGCTGGCTGCCGCCCTTGGGCTTTCAAAGGTCGAGCCGTTTGGTTACTGGCGCGGAATGCCAATTGGAGCTGCAGGAGAACTCACTGCCCCGCTGTCTCCAGATGAACTTGCGGCAAAACTTTCTAAAATTACAAAAACTGAGTGTCGGGCTCTTGCATTCGGCAAATCTCTAATCCGCACTGTCGGGATTATTTCTGGTGGTGCAAGTGAAGATGTTGAACAGGCTGTTGAGCTCGGGTTAGACTGCTACATCACAGGCGAATTCCAGCATGAGCAGTACCATCTTGCCGAAGAATGCGGTATCAACGTAATTGCGGGAGGTCATTACGGAACAGAAACTATGGGTGTTTCTCTTCTAAAAGAAAAAGTCGAAAAGGAACTTGGGCTTTCAACTATCTTTATTGACCTACCTACGAATTTATAAGTATATTCTATATATATGAATAAAGAACTAAAATCAAAGCTCTGGCCAATTTCTCTGGCCGTAATTGTAATCATTTTGGATCAGATTACAAAAATCCTTGTAATGAAAAACATTCCGCTCTATACAATTGGTGCGTCTTTTATGGGCGATTTTTTCAGAATCATTCATGTTGCAAATACCGGCGTAGCCTTTAGTGTGGGCGCAAGCTGGTCTGAAACCGCAAGACGCCTGCTTTTTTCTCTGATTCCACTCATTGTAATTGGTATTGTTATTACAATCTACTTCAGAAACGACACCTGGACTAAGCTTCAGCGCTGGGCAATCATGGGCATTGCTGGCGGTGGTCTTGGAAATCTTATTGACCGCTTTTTCCGCGCAGAAGGTGTAGTTGATTTTATTGATATAAAATTCTATGGACTTTTTGGGCTTGAGCGCTGGCCTACTTTTAATATTGCAGATTCAGCTGTTGTTGTCTGCGGATTTATACTGGTAATTTCGTTCATTGTAACATCAGTAAAAGAATCAAAAGAAAAGAAATCTGAAGAATAGATTTTCGGTTCAAATCCGATAATGACACTTTTGCAGGAGGAAAAAAAATGGACATGACTGAAGCAGATAAGGCAGAGAGAGAAGAACTTAAAAAACGCGAAATTGAACGAAGAAATAAATCCCGCAATTCAAGGCTCTTTTTATTTTTGGGAAGTGTTTTTGAAATTGTTGAAACCCTTCTGGTAATAATCGGACTTTTTATTTTATTCTCCTTCTTAATTTTTAAAGCCTTTAAACTCCCGGAAGAAGCTGCTAAAACTATTTTTCAATATTCAACTATTGTAAGTTTTATCGGCGGACTTTTTCTTGGCTTTGTGATTTATAAGAGATGTGCACGTTTCGTTATTGAAAAATTTCATCTTGAAGATAAACTTTCAAATGAAGTACTTGGCCATTATGCAAAACGCGATAAGGCTGCAGAAAAAGAGGCTATGAAAAAATGATTGGAATTATTGGAGCTATGCAGAGCGAAGTTGAAGCTCTTTTTGAGCAGATGACTTCTAAAGAAAAAATAGACATTAACAATCTGACGTTCTACAAGGGCAAACTTTTTGACAAGGATGTTGTTATTGTAAAATGCGGAATTGGTAAGGTAAACGCTGCTTTGTGCACCCAGCTTTTGATTTTGAAGTTTGGTGTTTCAAAAGTGATTAATACCGGAATTGCAGGTGCTACAGGTTCTGGGCTCAAGATTTATGATTTTGTTGTTTCTGATGCGGCTGTATATCATGATTTTGATGTTGAGTTTTTCGGTTATAAATTAGGTCAGGTGCCTGGAATGCCGGAAAAGTTTGAAGCTGATAAGGCACTGGCTGATGCTGCGGTAACTGCTTTTGAGAAATCGGATCTGAATGGGGAACACAAAGTTGTACGCGGGCTGATTGCTTCCGGGGATCAGTTTATTTCTGGTGGTGAAAAAAAGCAGTTTATTGTTTCTCATTTTGCTCCACAGTGTGTTGAAATGGAAGGCTGTGCAATTGCTCATACCTGTTTTGCAAACAATGTACCTTTTATAATTATCCGCTGTATGTCGGATACCGCTGATGATTCTGTAAAGGAAACTTATTCAGAAGAAACTGCGTCTAAATTGAGTAGTAGCTTCTTAATGGAAGTTGTAAAGGGATTATAGACCCTGAAACAAGTTCAGGGTGACAGCCGTCATGCTGAACTTGTTTCAGCATCTCTTTGGAGGAATTAATTATGGAAAAGAAATATAACGTTGATTCATTTAATCTTGATCATACTAAGGTAACTGCACCGTTTGTACGTCTTGCAGCAAAAAAAGTTGGACCAAAAGGTGATATCGTAACTAAGTTTGATATCCGCTTCTGCCAGCCAAATAAAGAGTTTATGCCAACTGGTGCCATCCACACGCTTGAGCACCTTATGGCTGAATATATCCGCGACGAAATGGAAGGCGTTATAGACCTGTCTCCAATGGGTTGCCGCACTGGTTTCTATTTTACTGTGTGGGGCGAACACTCAGAAGAGGAGATTGCCGGGCATTTGATGAACGTGCTGGAGAAGGTCGCTGTCTGGGACAAGCCGGTTCCTGCTACTACCGAAGCTGAGTGCGGAAATTACCGCGACCACGATTTGGAAGGCTGCAAGCATTACGCTAAGCAGTGGTGCGACGGCATTAAAGCAAAAGGCTGGAACGCTTTTATATAATAAATGAATATTCTATCAAAATTAAAGGAAACAGCAGTTTCGGTTCTGCCGGTTATGGCAATCGTGCTGTTTCTTGGTTTTACATTTGTTCCTCTCGATAAATATCTGCTCGCTCGCTTTGTGATTGGCGGGATTTTGCTCATTATAGGACTTACAATTTTTCTGCTTGGCGTTGATTTGGGTATTCAGCCGATGGGCGAACGCTGTGGTGCTGAACTCACAAAAAAACGTTCCCTGGTCCTACTGCTCCTTGTTGCCTTTATAATCGGCTTTATTGTTACTGCCGCAGAACCAGATATTCAGGTATTTGGCGACCAGGTAAGGGGAGTTTTTCCTTTCGTCAGCAAAATTGCCATCACATTTGTAATTGCAGCTGGTGTCGGCCTTTTTATAATGCTGGGACTTTTGCGCACCGTACTGAACCTTTCTATTAAGTGGACATTCTTTCTTGCATACGTCCTGCTTTTTGCAGTCAGCTTTTTTACGCCAGACAGCTTTATAGGAATTGCTTTTGATTCAGGCGGGGCAACCACAGGTCCTATGACAGTTCCATTTATTATGGCGCTGGGGCTTGGAGTTTCTTCTGTTCGTGATGATAACGACAACAGCTTTGGACTTACTGGAGTCTGCTCAATTGGCCCGGTAATGGCGGTTTTGATTTATGCAATTTTGATTAGGTCTCAGGTAGTTTCGACAGCCTCAGCCACCATAAGTTCTGAGGCCTCAATAAATACGGCAGTTGAGCTTATTGAAAGTCAGTCACTTAGCAACCTTACCAACTTTGCTGAAGCAAACTTGCCACAAATATCCGTGTTCTCAAGAATATTCGGCAGCTTCGGCCAAGCAGCAGGTCATGTTTTCCACGAGGCTTTAATTTCTATTGCACCACTATTTGCCCTCTTCATCATCTTTCAGATTCTTCTATTAAAAATGACTAAACGTCAGGTTATAAGAATCATAATTGGTTTTATCTATGCCTTTATTGGACTTACTATTTTTTTGATTGGAGTAAACGGCGGATTTTCCGAGGCAGGAGCAGCCCTTGGCGAAAAACTTGGTTCACTCGCTGTCAGCCGCGGAGGTGCCTGGTACCTTCTTTTGATTGGAACAGGACTCTTGCTTGGCGCAATTATTGTTTGTGCAGAACCCGCAGTCTGGGTTTTAAGCGAACAGGTAGAACAGGTTAGCGGCGGTACAATAAAACGCAAAGTTCTTTTGATTTTCCTTTCGGTTGGAACCGCAATTGCAATTGGTCTTTCTATGTGGCGAGCCGTTACTGGCTTCAACCTCAAATACATCTTGATTCCGGGCTATGCAATTGCAATGCTTTTGATGATTATCTGCCCTTCTCTATTCTCTGGAATTGCCTTTGACTCAGGTGGAGTTGCTTCCGGTCCACTCACTTCTACATTTGTACTTTCCTTTACTCTTGGGGCTGCGGCCAGTGGAAAAGGCGGCAATGATTCTTTTGGTGTAATTGCATTAGTTGCAATGATGCCGCTTCTTGCAATTCAGATTATGGGAATTATTTTTAAGATGAAACAGAAGAAACATACCACCCAGGAGGTTGCTGATGAGTTATAAACTTTTAATCGGAATTGTTCCGCACAACAGCGGAGAATTAATTGCAGATGCAGCCAAATCCGCAGGAGCTGGCGGAGGCACAATTGCAATGGGCCGCGGAACTGCTTCAAACGGAGTACTCCAGTTACTTGGCTTGGGCGATACATCAAAAGACATTGTATACATCATTATAAAAAACAGCATTAAGCAGGCAGTGTACGACGCAATCATAAAAGCATCAGAAAAGAAAGCGCATTTTGGCGTAATGTTTACACTAGACACTCCAGACTTTATCCGCGCAGGACACCTGGCCGAATCAGATGTATCAGAAAAATCAGAAGGAGAAGAAACTATGAAAGCAGAAAATAACTATCAGATGATAAACGTAATTATAAACAAAGGCTACGCAGAAGATGCAATGGCAGCCGCACGCAAAGCCGGAGCCGGTGGCGGCACAATAATTGGCGCACGAGGAACTGCAAAAGAAGACGACGCAGCATTCTTTGGCATGAAGATTGTTCCTGAAAAAGAAATGCTCATGATTCTCGTTCCAACCGAAAAAAAATCAGCTATAGTAGAAGCAATAACCGCACTCCCATGCTTTGCAGAAGCAGGCAGCGGTATTATCTTCTGTAATGAAGCACAGGATTTTACTGTCTTAGGCAAGAAATAAAATTCTATGGAAATTCAGTAAATCATAGTATAATTGAGTGTTATAATATCATTTGGAGAGTTTTATGACACGGCATTATTCGGCTGAATTTTTGATTTTCATTCTTTTTAGTATCTTTATTTCACAAGCTTCTGCATCTTCAAAAATAAATAAAAAGAATAAATCATTTGAAACTCTCGGCTCTGGCTGGGAACTTTATCTTGAAAAATCTCCTGAACAAACCTTTAATCTTATAGACAATAATACACCGGCTGATTTTACAGTAACAGTACCTCATGAGTGGAATCTGGAAATTAAGCGTTTTGGAGCCACCTCGCCAAATACATACGGCTGCTACAGATATGTCTGCTCAAATCTTGAACCAGGAACAAAATATGCACTACACATGAAAGAATCTCCTGGAACCGCCAGTGCATTTTATATTAATAGAAAAATTATAATTCAGACAGGAAATCCGTTTGCAATGCTTGAAAAAGATTTTCAACTGGATCCATGGCATTACTCTCCATCTAATTCCCAGTCAATTCCTCTCTATTGTGAGTTTGAACCTGATTCTAAAGGAACCGCAGAAATTGTTGTGTTAGTCTCAAATTACTATTACAGGAAAGGTGGACTTTGGGATACTGTTTATCTTGGAAAAGCAGACGACATCTGGCGCTACAATATTCTTACCCTTGTATTTTATTGCATTGTA
Source organism: uncultured Treponema sp. (assembly GCA_946532115.1). Lineage (GTDB taxonomy): Bacteria > Spirochaetota > Spirochaetia > Treponematales > Treponemataceae > Treponema_D. Next base: position 25,241 of record CAMNBC010000012.1, on the reverse strand, counting down.
ATCGGGAGCCTTGTATTTACAGGACTTTTGAATTTATTTCAATTTGCACTTAATAAAAAACGCACCGAATATTTTTTTCTTGGTCTTGCCTCTTTTGCATTTGCTGTAAGAATAGGAACCGCAGGCTACTGTTCGTTAGGAATCTTACTGCCATCATTATGTGCAGAAATAAAAATCAAACTTGAACTTCTTGCCATCTGGCTTGTTCCAGTTTCAATTTTGCAGATAGTCTTTTTGATTTATCCATCAAACAACCGAACGGTAGTTTTTAAATTTCTAAAAGAAAAATATCTACGCTATTTTCTGCACATAATTACACTTTCTATGGGATTACTTAGTCTTGTTCTTCCAGCATATTACAGCAACAAGTTTGTTCCTTATCTGCAGGATATACTAATCATATATTCCCTTTATGTAATAATTTTCAGTATTTCAAACTTAATAAAACGAAAGCGATATTCTCTTTATAATTTCCTTAGTTTCTTTACGATTGCTATAGGCGGAATTATAGATATTATTCATTCTAATTCAAAAGAAACTATTCCTATTCCTACACTTCCATTCTTTATTCTTGTCTTTGTAATCATTCAAATTATTATGCTGGCAGCCATTCAAAATGATATTTACAAAGAAACCATAAAGGCTTCAGATGATTTGAGTAAATTAAATGAATCCTATCTTCGTTTTGTTCCAAAAGAATTTTTACGTCTCTTGAATAAGGAATCTATCATCAAAACAAAACTCGGAGATTATTCAAACATCGAAATGACAATCATATTTTCTAAAGTTTCGATAGTTAATACTAACAGCAAAGAAGTTTCACTTGATGAAAACTTTAATATTTTCAGCGAATATCTAAAAACTGTTTCACCGGTAATTAAAAAGTATGACGGCTTTGTAAGTAAATTTCTTAGCGGAGGCTTTATGGCCCTCTTCCCTAATTCAAATCTTGATGCCGTAAGAGCAGCTTTGGAAATAAAAGACACTATCAGAAAATTCAATGAATCTGAAGTCTGTAAAAATCATACTATAACACCATGGCTTGGAATCCATTTTGGAAAAATGATTATTGGAACTATCGGAGAAGAAAACCGCATGGATGATACAGTAATTTCTGACACTGTAAATACAGCTGCAAGAATTGAAACCGTATGTGAACAGATACATAAAAATATAATAATCTCAGAAGCAATTTATAAACGGATTCCTCAGGAAAAACTTGGCAAAATTCAGCTTACACCGCTGGACGTTATATATGTAAAAGGAAAAGAGAAACCTCTGCAGCTTTATGAAGTTCATCGCAAAAAACAAAATGCTGAAAACCTCAAAGAGGAGGGACGATAATGAAAAAAGCTCTTTCTATCTTATTATCTCTATTTTTTATAAGCTCTTCACTTTTTTCTGCTGTATACCGGATAGAAAACCCAGATACATTAAGTAAAAATTCCCTGAACATAATAACTGACTGGGATTTTTATTGGGGTAAATTCATAAAACCAGATTCCAACCTTTCTGAAAAGGAACTCAACAACATACCCCATGTAACAGTTCAGGTTCCTTCTGACTGGAACAAATATCCGTTCCCGGATGAAATCAAAGCTATCTCAAAAACTGGAAAAGGATCTGGAACCTATAAATTACAACTTACAAACCTTAAACCAGAACAAAGCTATGCTTTTCCTGTTTATGATCTTGGATACACAGCTTTTGAAATATATGCAGATAAAGAACTGATTTACCGTTCCGGAAAGCCAAACGAAGACTGGACACAGACTCAAGCTGAACAGCATTTTGACAAGGCCGTATTTACCGCTGACAAAAACGGCACAACAATAATTACAATTATCATTTCAAATGACTTTTATAGAAAAGGCGGTTTACGCGGAAGTTTTATGCTTTTTGAAGAAAAAGCATATTCCCATTTTCATACAAAACAATTTTGCAGTTATAGTATTTTTGCTGGAATTCTTTTAATGATTACTGTGTACTGTATTTTGAATGCCTTTCTCAAAAAAAATAAAGTCAACCTTTATCTTGCCTGCCTTGTGCTTGCAATTTTTTCGAGAATTGTTTCCTATACATTCCCTATTCTTAAAACGCTTTTTCCTGCAATTCCATTTACAACTATGCTCCGAATAGAATACCTTTCTGTATTCTTTATTCCAAGCTTCATTACACTCTATATTAATGAATTGAATAAAGCCATTTTCAAACATATTCCTGCAAGTGTTTTGGCATTTCCAAGCCTCATTTTCTTATTATTGAATTTTGTACTCCCTATAAATCTGGCAAACAGAATGGTTCCTTACATGCAGGCCTATATGTTCACAGTTATTGGACTATGCAGCATTTTATTTGCAATTCGAATTTTCAAAGATCATGATTTTGTAAGTATTGTTGCAATCATTTCTTTTATGGTTCTTGCAATTGGAGGAATCGGTGACATTCTGCTAATACATCATTTTACCTTCCTTAACGGAATGCATCCTATTACCCCCGCATTCGTTGCATTTTCCATTATGCAGATTCTTCTTGTTGCATTTATTCAAAACAGAAATTATACACATACACTTGAACTTAATGATTACTTAGTTCAAACTAACAAAGCTTATTACCGTTTTGTTCCAAAAGAATTTCTTGAACTTTTAAGTAAAAAAGACATTACAGAAGTAACACTCGGAGAATACAAAATTTCTAAAGCCGCCATACTTTCTGCAGATATCAGAAACTTTACTTCTACTTCTGAAAAGCTGGCTCCCATTCAGGTTTTTGATTTGCTTAATACGTACCTGAAACGAATTGCTCCTCTAATCCGTAAATATAACGGGATAATAGAAAAATATCTTGGAGACGGAATTATTGCAATTTTTCCGAACAGTGCAGAATCAGCCTTAAACTGCGCAATTGAAATGCAGGAACAGATGATTGAATTACGTGATGAATTTGCTTCGCGTGGAATGCCACGAATCAAAATTGGAATTGGTGTGCATTATGGAAACATTGTAATCGGCACCGGAGGAAATACAGAACGTATGGCAGAAATTTCACTGTCAAAAGATATTGGTATTGCCGTAAAAACAGAATCTTTTACAAAACGCTGTATGCGCCCAATTCTTGCAACACCAGTTGCTGTACACATTGCTGAAATTGAAGCAAGACAAAATGGCCGGAAACTTGAATTTACTACAGAATCAATTCCATTGAACAGCATTGCAAAAATTCAAAAAAGGACTTCGGGCAGTGCAAAAAAATCTGTAATTCTTTCAATTAAAAGCGACAGAATAGAAGAGACGCTGTAAAAGTTCTAAGTAAACTTTTACGGCATCTCTAAAAAGCCTAAAAATTATATGTGAAACTAAAACCGGCCGGACTTAATGCAGCATTTGCTCTGCCGGATTTTTTTTCAAATTTTCCGTAAAAAGCTTTCGTGTGCATATATGGTACTGCAAAACCACAAGCTGTACCAATAATAGCCCCAACAAGTACATCAGTAAAAAAGTGATTACCACTGGCCATGCGTAACACACCGGTCAGCGTTGCAAGACCAAATGAAATCCCTGCCACCGCATAGTTCCAGTTTGAATCAGGGAAACACTGACAGAAAACCATAGTTGTAAACGCAGCGCCGGCAAATGCCAGAGTAGTATGCCCAGACGGGAATGAACAGTTCCAATCACCATCATCAACCTTATCCTGTGGAAACCCGTCAAAATACATATATGGTCGGGCACGGTAAACCAGAAGTTTTGTCCATTCTTTTATTCCGTTTGCCAATAACAATGTTTCTGCATACATAGTACCTATGGTAAGCCATTCATTCGAAGGCAAAATAGCAAAAAGTGCGGGCGTTAACATCGCAGCACCCACCGTGACCGTTCCCACCACGTGCAGCGGCTTACTATAAGGCCTCATAAAAATCTGTTCGAGATTTGGAATAGCACTCATATCCCAGTCATCCGGATTGTACTCATTTTTTTTCAAATGAACGAATTTATCACAAACCAGGGCAGAACCACTGAGCAGAGCTCCCACACTGAGTTGAATACCTTCATTAACAGGATTCAAAGCAAATGGCTGCACATATTCCAGTTCAGCCGCAAACACGCTGTGTGAACAGGTAACAAAAAGTGCTGCTCCCACAATCATTGATTTAATTTTCTTTAAACTCATAATCTTACTAAATCCTAAGCAAAAAGTTCTTTTACAAAAAGTATAACACAAAACTTACAAAATCACACCCACCCGGAAAATTTGAATTTTTCGGTTTTTAGACATAAAATATAATAATATGAAGAAGATAATTTTAGCATTTCTTATTATTGCCTGTCTTACAACCTCAGCTTTTTCACAATCTGCGGCAAACGGCAATATTGACCAGAGTTTTTTGAATGATTTTGTATGCCGTAACTGGACAACAGCCGATGGACTTCCGGGTATGACTATTACAGCAATAATGCAGGATCAAAAAGGGTATATCTATATTGGAACCTACGATGGACTTGCCCGTTTTGACGGCGTTGAGTTTGCAACCTTCTCAAGAAATATTGATTCAAAATATGATTTTGCATCTGTACGTGCAATTTTTCAGGATACAAACGGCAACATCTGGGTTGGCCACAACGATGAAGGTGTAACCTGCATTCAAAGCGATGGAAATCTGATAAAATTTACTACAGAGAACGGATTGCCTCATAACTCGGTTCGTGCAATCTGTCAGGATTTTAATGACAACATCTGGCTTGGAACAGCTTCAGGACTCTGCTACCTTACTCCTAAACACGAAGTAAAAACTCCTGAAGGTTTACACGAACTCGAACAAGACACCATTCAGGTTTCCCGCCTGTACTGCGATACTGCCGGACGCATCTGGATATCAACCGCAATTGAAAATGAACTTTTTGTTTACACAAGAAAACTCGAAAGATTTACAGGAATTACAAAAATCAAAAATCCTTCTGTAAATGAAGTTACCCAGGATAAAAGCGGAGCTTTCTGGTTTGGCGTTGCCCCTCATTATGCTGTGCGAATCAAAGATACAGAAGAAACTGTTTTTGATATTGGCCACGACCATCAGGAAGGAACAGTTGTAAATTCAATTGTACAGGATTCTGCAGGAAATTTCTGGTTTGCCTCAGACTGTGGAATCACAATTCTCCACAATGGAATGTTTACTTACTTTGATAAACGCAATGGCCTTGCTGATGATTATATCAATCATCTTTTTGAAGACCACGAAGGAAACATGTGGATTGCATATAACCGCGGCGGTATAGAAAAAATGAGTCAGGGAAAATTCCGTACAATTTCAATGCCTATTGCCGTTAATGCTATATGCGAAGACCCTGTTCGTTCAGTAACATGGCTTGGTGCTGATAACGGACTTTACTGCTATAACAAGGATAACCAGTTTATTGAAAACGAAATAACAGAATTGTGTAAAGGTGCAAGAATCCGACATGTTGGTATGACAGCTGACAAAGAACTTTTGATTTCTTCATATTCTGATATAAGCCAGGTTCGTGTAACAAAAGACAATCAAATAACTGTATGGACAATGCAGGATGGTCTCGCAGGTCTGAAATGCAGGGTTTCAATAAAAGCAGCGGACGGGAAATATTATGTTGGAACCACTCAGGGACTGAGCATTATCGAAACCGATGGCAGTATAAAATCAATCACCCGTAAGGAAGGCTTTGACAATGAATTCATTATGAGCCTTTACGAAGATTCTAAAGGACAGATTTGGGTTGGTACTGATGGCGGCGGTATTTACATTCTTAAGGATGAACAGATTGTTAAGCACTATACTTCTGAAAATGGACTTGCAGGTAATGTAATTTTTAAGACTGCTCCAATTGAAGGAGGCGGATTCTGGATTACAACCGGTACTGGAATTTCTAAATACAACGAGACAACTGATTCATTTTTTAATTTCAATTCTTCTAATGGACTTGGCACCGACAGCGTTTTCCAGATGATTTGCGATTACACTCAGACCATCTGGATGACAAGCAACAAGGGTATTCTCTCTGCTACTCTTTCTGAAATTGAAGATGTCGTAAGCGGTAAAAGGAAACGCATTAATGTGAAGTTTTACGGTGCCTCTGATGGTCTTAATACCGGAGGTATTACTTCAACTTCCGTTTCTACACAGGATTCCCTTGGTCGTATCTGGTTTACACTTATTGACGGTTTTGCTATTTATGATCCGGTAAAATCTGGTAAAAATCAGAATCCTCCAAAAATTGAAATTCAAGAATACTCTATTGATAATGTGAAATATGATTATCATGGAGAAAAAATTATTCTTTCACCTTCTGCCAAACGACTGAATATTAAGTTCACTGGTTTAAGTTTTATTTCTTCCGATCAGATGCGTTTCTGCTACAGGCTCGGTGGTTTTGAAAATAATTATTCTGAATGGTCTAATCTCCGCAATGTTTCTTATACCAACCTAAAACCTGGAACCTATCAGTTTACTGTTATGTCACAGAATGGTGATGAAATTACAAGTAAGCCTTCACAGCCTATCATTATCGTGAAAAAACCTTACATCTGGCAGGTACTATGGTTCCAGATTCTTGTTGGAACCATTATTGTTGGAATTGCAGTTCTTATTGTCTGGCTCAAAATCCGCCAGATGCGCCGCTACCAGATTGAACTTGAAAATAAGGTTGAGGAGCGGACTCACGACCTTAAACTTGAAAAAGAAAAATCTGAGAGTCTGCTTTTGAATATTCTGCCTGCTGAAGTTGCAAAAGAACTCACCGAAAAACCCGGACAGACAATCGCTAAGAAATTTCCTAACATTACGGTTTTGTTTACTGATATTGTCGGTTTTACAAAAATCAGTGACGGTATGACTGCGGAACAGGTTGTTACCATGCTTAACAAAATGGTTTCACTTTTTGATGAGCGAGCAAACCGTGAAGGAATTGAAAAGATTAAGACCATAGGTGATGCTTACATGGCTGCTACAGGTTTTACTGAAGAAGCAAATAACGATGGTGCACTCCGAATGGTTCGATTCGCACTTGGCCTTATGGAAGATGTTCAACGCTTTAACCTGAGTTCCCCTGTAAAAGTTCAGATTCGTCTTGGAATTAATACCGGTAACCTTGTTGCCGGTGTTATCGGAAAATCTAAATTCATTTACGACATTTGGGGTGACACAGTAAACGTTGCAAGCCGAATGGAAAGTACCGGCGAACCAATGAAGATTCACGTTACGGAAAACACTTACAGTCAGACAAAAGAACAATTTCCTTACAGCGAAGGAATTGATGTTGAAGTTAAGGGAAAGGGCTTGATGAAGACATACTTTTTGTGATGTAATATCGGCACTATGAAATTCTCTTTCAAACAATTTATCGTGCCGAACTTCGGCAAACGCCTTGCATTTATGCTTCCTGCTGTAATTCTTATGGGCGTTTTTGTTTCTATTCTTGTAGAAATCGGCTGGGGAACTGACCCGGCCAGCTTTATGAATCTTAATGTTGCAGATGCCCTTGGCTGGGGACTTGGAAATACCGAAGTCCTCCTTTACGGCATAATGCTCATTTTTACGTTTATTTTTGGTGCCGAAATGATTGGTTTTGGAACCCTTGCAAATATGATTCTCATTGGTTATGTTATTGACCTCTGCCGATGGATCTGGAAAAACATTGGTTTTGCACAATTCCTTGCAGAGGGTAATTTTGCAGCACGGGTTATTATTTTTGCATTCACTTTGTTTCTTTTTGTTGTAGTTGCATCAATCTACATCAACGCACAAATGGGAGTCGCTCCATACGATGCCATTCCAAATATCCTCAGCGGCTGGATTCCAAAAGTCCCATTTGCTGTAATCCGTATTCTTTTTGATCTTGCAGCTGTAGGAGTTGGTGTAATTGCAGGTAAACTCAATCCAAATGGGATCCAGGGTTCCATTGTCGGTTCTATTTTGATGTCACTGCTGCTTGGGCCGGTTATCAGCATTGTAGGAAAACCACTGAAACGGATTTTATAAGCTTGTCATTGTCGGGCTTGACCCGACAATCTGCAACTCACTGCCTTATGCTGATTCCCGTGTCAAGCACGGGAATGACATTTTCAATTCTCTAAAAAATTACACCATAACCGAAATATCACCTATAGAAGATAATAGTATATTTTTATATAATGAAAAGGTTATGGAAAAAACATCTTTTAAACCTTTTATCCCTGCGGATAAGATTATGCCGGAAATTACACCGGTATCTATCACGCTGGGAATCATCCTTGCTGTGCTCTTTGGCGCAGCAAATGCATATCTGGGTCTGCGTGTTGGAATGACCGTTTCTGCTTCTATTCCAGCAGCTGTTCTTTCCATGGGTATTATCCGCATCATTATGAAGCGCGATTCTATTCTGGAAAATAACATGGTGCAGACAATTGGTTCGGCAGGAGAATCTCTTGCTGCTGGAGCAATCTTTACTTTGCCAGCTCTCTTTATGTGGGCTGCAGAAAGCGACGCTGTTCACAAGCCTTCCTTCTGGGTAATCGCAATCATTTCTTTGTGTGCAGCAGTTCTCGGACTTATCTTCATGGTTCCACTCCGCTCAGCTCTTATTGTAGAAGAGCATGGTGTTTTGCCATTCCCTGAAGGAACTGCCTGTGCAGAAGTTCTTCTTGCCGGTGAAGAAGGTGGAGAAAAATCAAAAATCGTTTTCTCTGGTCTTGGTATTTCTGCTGTTTACAAATTCATTGCAGACGGAATCAAACTCTTCCCATCAGAAATTGACTGGTCTATTAAGTCTTTGGGAACTGGCTTTGGTATGGATGTACTCCCAGCCCTCGCAAGTGTTGGTTACATCTGTGGTAAGAAGATTTCTTCTTATATGATGGCTGGTGGTGTAATCGGATGGTTCGTTGCAATTCCTTTAATTTACTTCTTTGGTGATTCTTCAATTCTTCCACCAGCTAAAGCCTCAATTGCTGAACTTGGCGCATGGGGAATCTGGAGCAGCTATATCCGTTATATTGGAGCTGGTGCTGTTGCAACTGGTGGTATCATCAGCCTTATCAAATCTCTTCCTACAATTATCAAGACCTTTAACAAGGCTATTAAGGGCTTTGGTCATAAAGAGGCTGTAGAAGAACGTACTAACCGCGATCTTCCTTCTCTCTTCCTTTTGATTCTGGCCGCTGTAATCGTTCTTGTAATCTGGATTCTTCCGGCTATTCCTGTTGGTTTCCTTGGTGCTTTGATTATCGTTGTATTCGGCTTCTTCTTTGCTACAGTTTCAAGCCGTATGGTTGGTCTCGTTGGTTCTTCTAACAACCCGGTATCTGGAATGGCCATTGCAACTTTAATTATTGCAACTGCTCTTCTTAAAGGAACAGGCCACACCGGTGTTGCAGGCATGACTTCTGCAATCTGTATTGGAACCATCATCTGTATTATTGCCGCTATGGCCGGTGATATTTCTCAGGATTTGAAGACTGGTTATATCGTTGGTGCTACTCCAAAAAATCAGCAGCTTGGTGAATTGATTGGTGCTGTAGTTTCTGCTTTTGCTATCGGCGGAATCATGTACCTGCTCGATGCTGCATGGGGCTTCGGTTCAAAAGAACTCCCTGCCCCACAGGCTACTTTGATGAAGCTTGTAGTTGAAGGCGTTATGGGCGGTTCACTTCCATGGACTTTAGTTCTTACTGGTGCCGGAATTGCAATCGCAATTGAAATCATCGGTATTCCAGTTCTTCCTGTTGCAATTGGTCTTTACCTTCCTATTCATCTTTCTGCTCCTATTTATGCGGGCGGACTTTTGCGTGCTTTCTTTGACCGCAAGGGTGAAGAAGGAGCTAAGATTACTGAAAAGGGTATACTCTACGGTTCTGGTATGATTGCCGGTGAAGGTCTCATTGGTATTCTGCTTGCCCTCTTTGCAGTAATTCCACTTTCAAACGGCAAGAGCCTTCTGGAAGCAATTGACCTTGGCGGAGTTCTCGGCAACTTCGGTGGTCTTGCATTCTTTATTCTTTTGCTGGGCTCATTCATTCTTTTTACATGCCGAAAATCGAAGAACCGTTAAAAAATGGGCTGCGACAGCGGGCCATTTTAGGTTCATCGAAAGAACGGCACAGAGGCAAGCTGTGCTTGCCGACTTTTAATTGAGGTGTGGCGATGAAAAACAAGACTAAAACACGAAAGCTTCCTGCAAACTATATGGATTTAGTATTTATCAAAAATGCTGAAATTCAGTGGCGTGTAAAAGATGACGGCTTTGTTGAAGTTGATATGGTAAACAAGGGATTTTTTAATTCCATTGCCCAGAAGTTTTTTCATCGTCCGCGTGTAAGCCACATTGCTCTGGATAAATACGGATCAACCTTGTGGCTTACCCTTGACGGCACCGCAACGGTGAACGACCTTCTTGAAAAAATGAACGAAGCCTTTCCAGACGAAACAGATAAAATGCTGAACAGAGTTGTTCAGTTTTTAACCACACTGGAAACATGGAAGTTTATAATAAGATAATATGTGTCATGCTGAACTTGTTTCAGCATCTCAAAAAAAGACCCCGAAACTAGTTCGGGGTGACACATTTGTCATTGCCCGGCTTGACCGGGCAATCTTTTTTTTAACCTATAAGCGGTTTCTGCTTCTTACTAATCGGCTCGCAAGTCAAAACACAGCCGAGCTTCTTGAAAATCTTTCTATCAACTTCACTCAACATAACAGTAGTATGAACCTGACAGCCACGAAGTTTTGGCAGCTGTTCAATTGCCTTATGACAGTTTTCGTCTTCTTTCGAAAGCATTGCAAGTGCAACAAGAACCTCATCTGTATGAAGGCGAGGATTGTTTCCACTTAAATAATTTACCTTCATATTCTGAATTGGTTCTATCATCTCTTTTGGAATAAGCTTGAGCTTGTGATCAAGACCTGCAAGATGTTTTGTTGCATTTAAAATAAGGGCCGCAGAAGTACCCAAAAGCTCTGTCGTTTCCGAAGTAATAATAGTTCCATCAGCAAGTTCAATTGCTGCACAGATTGATTTAGACTTAGCCGCACGCTCTTTTGCAGCAACAGTAACCTTGCGGTCATCAGTTGTAATCTGGGCCTGCTGCATCAAAAGCTCAATCTTATCGGCTTCGGATTCTTCTGCATTACCTTCAACAAGACGTCCAAGAGTCTCATAATAGCGGCGGATAATTTCCTGCTTACTTGCTTCACAGCAGGCATCATCATCATAAATACAATAGCCCGCCATATTAACACCCATATCAGTTGGTGACTTATATGGATTCTTTCCGTAAATGCCCTTGAAAATTGCATCCAGAACCGGGAAAATTTCAATATCGCGGTTGTAGTTTACGGTAGTTTCTCCATAGGCTTCGAGATGCCATGGGTCAATCATGTTTACGTCATTAAGGTCTGCAGTAGCCGCTTCGTAAGCAAGATTTACAGGATGCTTAAGAGGAAGGTTCCAGATTGGGAAGGTTTCAAACTTAGCATAACCGGCCTTAATTCCACGCTTATTTTCGTGATAAAGCTGAGAAAGGCAGGTTGCCATTTTTCCACTTCCAGGGCCAGGGGCAGTAATTACAACGAGCGGTCTTGTAGTTTCAATATAATCATTCTTACCAAAACCTTCGTCACTGGCAATGAGAGGTACGTTTGAAGGATATCCAGGGATAGTATAGTGATAGTAAGCTTTTATTCCCATTTTTTTAAGCTTACCGCGGAAAGCTTTTGCTGCTTCCTGACCTGTATAATGAGTAATTACAACGCTTCCTACCATAAGGCCGCGACTCTGGAATTCATCACGAAGGCGCAAAACGTCCTTGTCATAAGTGATTCCCAAATCACTGCGAACCTTGTTTTTTTCAATATCAACTGCACTGATTACAATTACAATTTCCGCAACGTCGGCCAGCTGCATGAGCATGCGAAGCTTAGAGTCCGGCTGGAAACCAGGAAGAACTCGGGAAGCGTGGTAGTCATCAAAAAGCTTTCCACCGAATTCAAGATAGAGCTTATCGCCAAATTTAGCGATCCTTTCTTTAATGTGTTCTGATTGAATCTTCAGATATTTATCATTATCAAACCCGTTTTTCATACGGGATTTAATTATATCGTATTTAGACTTTTTTCACAATAATTTATTAGTTGACACCTTCGAAGATGTAGGGTAAATTTATAATTGAAGGGAAGTTTATGCTTTTAAAAATTAAAAAGATTCTGGGTCTTGATAAATTACATCCAGACGTTCAATTCTTTCTTGATTCTGAAAATCTCAAAATAGCTCAGCCAGCCTCTTTTATTGTAATGATTGTTGAATTTTCATTTTTCCTCAATACAATCATTTATTGCATAAGAAGCGGACGTGCACCTTCAGCAAATAATCTTTTTTATAGAAAACTTTATGCTTTTTTATGTCTTGCAGCAGCACAGTTTTTTGCTTATTCAACTTACCACAAGATTAAGAAAACACATTTTAAACGGTTTACATTAGATTTATCAATGGTTATCTTTATTTTTTCAGTCTTGATTTTTGGAATATGCATTTCTATCAAAGACTTTGTTAATGGAGAACAGATTCTTGTTTTTCTTACAGTAAATCTATTTGTATCCTGTTTATTTATGATAAAACCTTATCTGGCAATCCTGCTGATAACCATTCCCTTCGGTCTTTTCTATTATCTGATGGCAACTACCAGCGGGATTTCTAATGCGACAAGAGTAAACTATCCTGTTATTATGTTTTTCTTAATAATCGTAAATATTGCCCACTATCAACAGTTCTTAAGAATTGCAAATCATAATGTACTAAATCATGCCCTTGCTGAACAGCTGCGTAATGCATCACGTTATGATTTTCTGACAAAGCTTAAAAATCGCACTGCCTTAAACATGGATTTTGAAGACGCAGATAATCCTAATCTGAATTCATCATTTATTGTTATGCTTACCGATATTGATAATTTTAAGATTTACAATGATACAAAGGGGCATCATTTTGGCGATGAATTATTAAAACGTCTGGCTTCTATAATGCAGAATAATTTTGGCAAAACTCACTGCTATCGTTATGGTGGGGATGAATATCTTATTGTTCTTCCAGAAATCAGCGAAGAATTATTCCTTGAAAAAATTAGAATTGCAAAAGAATGTACTAAAGATGAATTTAATTTCAGTGGTGGATATACACACGGTTTTGTAAGTTCATTTGAAGATCTGCATCACCTTATAAATATTGCAGATCAGAATCTATATAATGCAAAAAATACCGGAAAAAATCAGGTTATCGGAAGTTTTTAATTATGAATTGCTTCGCGTCGCACGCTAAGTGTGCTTATCTCGCAATGACGTTTTCGTTTTATGCCATAGCGAGATAAGCAAAGCAGTCTAAATATTATTTATCAGACCATTTCTTAAAAATCAATGATGTATTAACTCCACCAAAAGCAAAGTTGTTAGCCATAACATATTCAGCGTCAATCTTACGGCCTTCACCTGTGATGTAGTCAAGTGGAGCACACTCTGGATCGATGTTTACCAGGTTTACGTTCGGATGGAACCAGCCTTCGTTCATCATATTGATTGTAAGCCAGCTTTCTACACAACCACAGGCACCAAGAATGTGACCAATGTATGATTTTGTAGAACTGATTGGTACTGCACGACCAAATGCCTTGTAAACTGCCTGAGTCTCAGAAATATCTCCATGTGGAGTTGCTGTTCCGTGAGCATTTACGTAAGCAATCTGATCCTTGCTGATTCCAGCATCTTCAATTGCCATTTCAAGACATTTAGCCTGAGTTTCACTGTTAGGTGAAGTGATATGTGAACCGTCCATGTTTGTTGCAAAACCTGCAATTTCACAGTAAATCTTTGCACCGCGTTTTACAGCGTGTTCAAGATCTTCCAGAATCAAAGTACCTGCACCTTCACCAATTACAAGACCATCGCGGTCTTTATCGAAACATTTTGGTGTCTGGTCTGGAGTTTTATTCAAACAAGATGTAGCACCAAGAGTATCGAAAATTGCGGCATCTGGAGCAGAAAGCTCTTCTGCACCACCACAAATCATAATTTCCTGACGTCCGTCTTCAATTGCTTCGTAACCGTAACCGATTGACTGGCTGCCAGAAGTACAAGCAGTATCAGTAATAATTACACGACCGCGAATCTGCCAGTAAACGCTCATGTTACAAGCATTTGTCTGTGGCATAGCCTTAATGTAAGTCTGGCTGTTGAGGTGGCTTGAATCCCCTGTCTCAACCATTTTTGCAAGATCGCCGATAGCATCCATACTTCCCATACAGGTTCCGTAAGCAATACCAGTACGTCCGTTCTTAAGTTCTTCAATTACATCGTCACCATCTTCTGCAAGAAGGCCTGCCATAGCAAGAGCGTCGTGTGTAGAAAGAAGTCCAAGCAAAGCGACACGGCCCATGCCACGAACCTTCTTACGTGGAAAACTTGGAAGAGGCTCATCAAAAGGACAAGCCAGACGAGTATTCATCTTAGTATAACGTTCCCACTCCGGCATATAACGAATTTTATTTTTACAAGTCTTAAGATTTGCATAAGCGGTTTCCCAATCGCGACCAAGAGCCGACACCATACCACCGCCAGTAACAACAACACGACGTTTTCCATTAGGTTTAGTGAATTCCATATTAATTCCTTCCATAAGTTAAAACAAAAATTTAGAATAATATTATAAGCATATAAGAAAAATGACTAAAATGCAATATTCTGTAATTGACAGTTTATTTCAGAAAACGTTTTTGACATTTTTTTCAAAACTGTCAAAATTATCTAGTAAAATATTTTTCTCTATGATAAAATTATTTTATAAAAATACTGCGAGGTAAATATGGAAAACTTAAATGCTGATAAGAAAGTTCTTGTAACTGGTGCCAGTGGTGGTATTGGTCGTGCTATAGCTGTTGAAGCTGCCAAGGCCGGATATTATGTAATCTGCCATTACAATGGAAGTCAGGGAAAAGCTGAGGAAACTCTTGCTCAGATTAAGGCAGCAGGCGGAGATGGTGAACTGATTCAGTTTGATGTTTCAAACCGTGAAGATTGTAAAACTAAGCTCGGTGAATTAAGCGCAAAGCACGGAGTTCTCTGGGGAATCGTAAATAATGCAGGTGTTACCCGCGACAATACATTTGTTGCTATGAGCGGCGAGGATTGGGATAAGGTTATTCACACAAACCTCGATAGTTTCTATAACGTAATTAATCCGCTTTTGATGCCAATGGCAAGCCGTAAAAATAAACGCGGTGGACGCATTATCACAATTTCTTCTGTAAGTGGTTGTGACGGTAACCGTGGTCAGACAAACTACAGTGCATCTAAAGCAGGAATTATTGGTGCAACAAAAGCACTTGCAGTTGAACTTGCCGGCCGTGGAATTACATGTAACGCAATTGCACCAGGTGTAATTGAAACTGATATGACAAAAGCTATCCGCCCGGAAGTATATGACATCATCATGCAGACAATTCCAATGGGACGTGCCGGTAAGCCGGAAGAGATTGCAGCCGCTGCTGTATTCCTTCTCAGCGAAGGTGCCGCATACATCACACGCCAGTGTATTGAAATTGACGGTGGTATGTAATTCTTATTGATATGACATAAAAAAAACGATCTGCAAAAGCAGGTCGTTTTTTTTATGTCTAGATGAATTGAAAATATCTTTTTATGCCTTATCACCAAAAAGTGCTTCTGCATCTTCAGTTTCCATTACAGAAACCTTTGTAGTAACAACCGGTTTTTCATCATTCTTATCTGCATACAATTCACAGATATAGCGGAAAACATGATTTTCATCATCACGGAAATCTTCAATCGCTTTCATCTGAATTGTTGTATTATTTTTTAGATATCCAACATCAGCTTTGAATTCCATTACACTGAGAATAAAACCAGGAAGTGGTGTACGGCCTTTTATTGTATTTGTAATTCCTGTAAGGGCTGAAATACACTGAGCCATAAACTCAAAACCAACCCAGCTTGGAACACCATCAAACTCCGGCTCATAGAAAATACAGTTTTCTGTAATATCATATTCACTTGTAATTGTGTGATTATTAACATCATGCTGTGTTACACGTGAAAGCAGAAACATCTTTCCTTTGTGAGGAAGATAGTTTATAAGCTCATCATGTTCAATTAACTGCTGAATTTCCATTTTTATGTTTCTCCTTTTATATTTTTATAAACCTAAAGCAAGACAGGCATTTGCGCCGCCAAATGCAAACGAATTAGAAAGGCAAACTTTTAATTCAGATGTCTGTCTGCCGTTCTGACCATTGTTATTCTTATCTACAACATTCAGAGAAGGAAGCTCTTCATCTTTTTCGCCATCCCATACCTGCAATGGTAAGGTTCTATTATCTATATTTTTTCCGTTATTTTCAACCAGCGCCTTCCAGCAGATTGCCGCTTCGAGTGCAGCTGCCGCACCGAGTGTATGACCTGTAACTGCTTTTGTTGTTGAAACAGGAACTGTATTTTCACCAAAAATAGCAGCAACAGCCTTTGATTCCATGCTGTCATTCAACTTAGTGCCAGTTCCATGCAGATTTATATAACCGGCATCTTCAGGTTTAATGCCTGCACATTCAATAGCACGGCGAATAGCTTTTTCAGCACCAGCTCCGCTTGGATCAGGTGAAGTCATATGATAGGCATCTGAACTTTCACCCCAGCCGATAAGTTTTACACAGGAAGCACTTGAATCCGTAGAAACAACTTCCTGCAATGGTTCACGAGTCAGTACAAAGAACGCTGCGCCATCACCAAGTGTTATTCCGTGTCTGTTTTTACTCAACGGATTGGTAATCTCGCTGGAAACGGCTTCCAGTGCACTAAAGCCGACGAGAGTTGTATCAGATGCAATGTCGATACCCCCGACAATGGCTGCATCGGCTACGCCGCCCAGGATGAGTTCTGCGCCTTTAATGATGGCGCCGGCACTGGATGAACAGGCAGTTGAAAAGGTATTTGCAGGTCCCTTAACACCGAATTTTTCGGCTACGAAAGTTGCCGCATAGT
Organism: uncultured Treponema sp.; assembly: GCA_946532115.1. GTDB lineage: Bacteria > Spirochaetota > Spirochaetia > Treponematales > Treponemataceae > Treponema_D. Next base: position 8,197 of record CAMNBC010000012.1, on the reverse strand, counting down.
CGGCACCCTGAATCTCAAGACTGTAATCAGCAGGAAACTCACCCTCTGAAAAAAACTTCCGGTGACCTGCTACAGAAAATTCAGTACCGTTATCACACGAACCAACACAAACTGCAATACGGTCTGCACCATAACGAGCCTTTACAGCTTCAACTTTATCTGCAATCTGATTCAAAGCCTGGTTTTCAATACGAACAACTTTCATATCATAACGTGCACCGCTTGGCTGTAAAACTGAATCAGAAACTCTTGCTGCAAAAAATTCTTCACCATTACATGCAGTTACTTTTTTAATACCGCTTTGATTTCCACTTGTTACTGCTTTCCACACTTCATCTATATTATTTCCGGCGCAGCTCATTACGCCAGGTTTTGAAAGATACAGTTCCATTTTTCCCCCTACTCCGCGTTTATAAGTTCAAATGAATAACCGCGAAGATAATTTATTATATTAACTTTTTCTTCAGATATATAGATTTCTTCAATTAATTTTTTCCCGTCATAAATTTTACGAATTTCGACAGATTCATTCTCTCTCTCATCAGTCTTTGATTGAACTTCAAATCTCAAACCAGCACTTGAATAATTTTTTTGAAGAATGTCTTCATCGTAATATGCATTTTGAATTTCTGCAACAATATATTCGCCAGGTAATTTTGAAGGCAGATAAGCAGAATCAAAACTAACCTGATTTCCATCAAAAAAGAGATTTCCCATATCAGTTCCAAAATCATTTATCAGCGAAAGACTTATCCCTGATTCATCAATCTGTGTATAGGACATCATTGAAAAACTATTATCTCCGAAGGTACCATTAAAAAGCTGCAGCCCATCTTTTACAATTGTAATATTTGAAGGCTGTAAAAGATTTATTTTTTTTGTATTTGTTACATAAACCGGTCTCAACTTATAATTTCGATCTGATTTCGTTGTTCTGCAAGAATTAAAAGAAAACAGTAAAATTATAATTGAAATGATTTTAATATGACAATTTATTTTCACTGTTCACCACCTTTATTATTTGTGCTCCCTATTCTTCCATAAAAAAATGAACTTACATACGCTGTTGCAAGCCCTATAAAAATTGAGAGTCCTATAAGATGTACAGGCTTAAATGAACTAATGGCAAGTGCTCCAAAAGAAATGATAGTTGTGACAAAAGAAACAAGTGTTGCAAAAGGTTCAAGAACCTTTGTATTATCAGTTACTTCTGAAACTTCATTTTTCTTCTTCTCATTTTCCATCATATATATTATGTAATCAAGGCCAAGTCCAAATACTAGAATTAAACCGGTTACAGAAAAGAACTCGAGATTTATTTTGAACGCCGCGAATACGGCAACTACCACAAGAATGATTAAGAAAGGAACAGAAATAATTTTCAGAGCCTGCTTCCATGAATAAAAGAACTTTAGCATTATAAACATCAGAACATAAGCAATAATAAAGAACTTAAGAACCATAATAGTAAGTGAATCTAAATCCGCACTTATATCCTGTGATTTACTTATAAAAAAAGCATCCTCATTATTTTCAACTAACGAACGATAGGTAGTATAGTCTATAACTTTAGTTGGGAGCATTACCGTATAATATTTGCCGTCAATTTCTCCAAGCCAGGCAGAAGAAATTGCATTTTTTATAAATTCAGGCACATTTCCTTCTTCAAAAGAAACATAAACATTTCTACCATCATTAAAATCACTTTTTAACTTTTCCGAAATCAGAGCTGCTTCATTGCTGTCATATCCCAGACCTTCAAGCTGATTTTCTGCAAGGCTTAACAATTTTTCATAAGCTGCCTGTGATTTTTTTTGTACCAGCTTTGACGGAACAAAATTGGTTGTACTCACATATCCGATTTTTCCATCTGTAACTTCTTCAAAATCCTTTCTTAATTTTTCTTCATTCTGAAGAGAGTCTTCTTCCGAATCACCACTAATGATATACCAGCCACCAGGTGTATATTGAATTACTTTTGAAGCAGTAATTTCATCTTCAAGCAGCCGACCTTCCATATCGTATAGAGTGAGTAAATCATTTTTTACTTTTATATTTTTATGGAACACTGCAATTAACAAAATGGAAATAATAAATAATAAAGAAATTACAGAGCGTCCAACCCATTTCTGTTCAAGTACAGAAACCAGTTTTGCAAAACCAACAGTAAACCTTACATTACCGCGGGATGCCGGAAGTTTGATATAAGGATAAACCGCAACTGTAGTCAGGAAAGAACTTACAAGTCCTACAAGGCAAAACAGCGACATCTGTTTCAGGATTGAAAATGGTGCAAATAACAGAATTGCAAAACAAATTACTGTAGAAATAATTGCCATCAGCAGACCAGAAAAAATATGATTCCGAATCTCCTGCCCATTTTTTAAGTTTTTATTGCCTGCCCAATGTGTAAAAAAGTGAAGACTGTAATCTATACAGGAACCAATCAGTGAAGTTCCAAACACAAGTGTAATAACATGCATTTTATGAAAGACAGCAAGAGTTGCAATAACTGATATTCCAACAGAAAGAAGAATTGCACCAACAGAAAAAAGAAGTGGCTTTACTGACCGGAATATAAAAATCAAAAGAATAATTACTACAAGCATGGAAACGGTTGCTATTATCGAAATTTCCCGGCTTGCTGAATTGGAACTTTCGTGACTGTGAAATGGTGTTCCAGAATAAACAAAAGAAGTTTCTCCTGAAGTTGTTTCTGCAGTATTATCTTTACCGGCAGCTTCGCACGCCGCATAGATTTCTGTAATAGCATTATTTTTCGAGGCGAGTTTAGCTCCTTTAGCACTAAGAATACCACGAATCATTACATACCATTTTCCTTCAAATTGAGAAGCAAGAACACCATCTTTCACACTCATCGCGGTACCGGCATTCTGGACAGCACCTAAATAGTTCTGAAGATTATATTCTGTAAGAAGGAACGGATCAGATTCAATATTATCAAGCGGAAGCATGGTAAAGCCACTATAAGCCTGTGCTAAAGCATTCATAGCAAAATCTGCGGCTGCCTCATCGGATTTCAGAATCTCATCAGCAGTTTTTTCATCCAGAAGATTCCAGCGGTACTCATAAAGAAAATCCGTAATTTCAGTCATAGACCCCACATCACTGTAAAGCGAAACCGACTCAAAATTTGAACTCCCTTCAAGCCGTGAATATACCTTTTCAGCTACCCGTTTAGCCTCTCCAAAATCCGGGTTCGCAACCAGCACAAAAACATTCTGCGAAGTCACAGACATCATTTTGTCATCGGCCTTTTTTACCGATGCCATTGAAATACTCTTAGGAACAAGATTAAAGAGATCTGAATCTATGCCGACCTGTCCGTGAAACACTGCAAGAACAATAATAAAAAAGGCCAGTATTGCAACGTGGTAAGCCACCCAGCCTGCCAGAAGTTTTTTTTGAGGCAACGCCGAAAGAGCTCGGTTTTGTGGATTTTTACTCAATGACAAAATTCTGTTTTTCATCGGGAGACAATTCCTTTGGGTATATTTGATTAGAGAACTCGTAGCGGATTGTATTTTCTGACATCTCCGTCATTTCAAGCGAACTCAAAGATGCTGCTGCATTGTCTTTACCAGCTTCTTCAATTATACCAGTCAATACGAGAGACTTCATTACACTGGCAATTGTAGAATCTTTTGGAGAAAGATAGATTTTCCATTCTCCGTTTTTCTCAGAAAAAGTACATTCAAAATTCTTTTTCAAAGCATCTGCATTTCCAGAAAAAACTGAACTTAAGGTTTCAGAAATATTTGTAAAAATCTGATTATCTTTTCCGTTCATTACTGATTTCTTTCCGTTTGCAGCAATCTGAATCATTGCCTCTTTTGTAAGAATCAATGATGAGGGAAACGGTTTTTCTGTCTTCCAGAGAATTCCTTCGGGACAAAAAATAAATTTTCCATTCGATATTAACTTACGACCGTTCGTTTGTAATGTTTTTATCTGGATAAAATCACCAGTTGTATTTGGATGTGAAGCAAGTTTTGCACAAATATTTTCCAAAGAAGATTGTGCGAATAATGAGCCGGCACAAAACAGTGCAAAAAACACATTTACTATAATTCTCTTTTTGATAGTTTTTTTAAGTCCGATAGTCATCATAAAATCATTACCCCCAGAAATTAAAGAAATTATACCATTGGTAAGGATACATAATACAGAACTTCTGCAGTTTTTCTACAAACTCACCGCAGCATTCTTCAATACGGTTTTCACGTTCTGCACGTGGACAATTAAAATCAACCTTTGATTTTTCTATATAAATATTATACTGAGGATTAAAAGCAGACATTTTGGACCGCATGCCAAACATAAAATAAACCGGCAGCTTTACAAGAGCCGGAATCAGGAAAACGCCATAAGGAAATTTGGCAGGTCTTCCAAGGAAAGATTTTACAAGGCTCTTTTCGCGGTGGTTAATGCTTGTTCTATCTCCGGCAGCAACAATCAAAGAACCTTTCTCTGCAAATTCCTGTATAAGTAAAATTGAATCCGGACCAAAATTAGACGCATCTAACACGTTTGCAGAATAACCAGGATTTATTTCTTTCAAAGTCTGCGTAAAATTTGCAGACATATTCATATCCATGATTATGAGGACCGGAACCTTGCGGCCGCAAAGACCCGTTAGATAATCCTGCATGCTGCGCATAAGCTCCATATTTCCAAGATGAGAAGCCATCAGAATTGCGCTCTTTCCGGCCTTTAATCTTTCAACCAAATCATCAATATCATCATTCTGCAGGCTGATTCTGTCAAAGGAAACCTTGCCCAGCCAGCCTTCCATTTTTTCTGAAAGACAAAGGGAAAAATTGAGAATCTGTCTGTAAGCCCTGATTTTATGAGGAACTTTTCCCCCGGTAAATTCTTTAAGCTGTTTTTGATAGCCACGGGCAAATTTTCTTACTCTTGAAGAAAAAATCAGATAGAAAAATGCAACCGGATAACAAATGAAATGAACGAGAAAAGAAGGAATCCGTTTGAGAAGAAAGAGAACAAGTTTAAGAGGCTTACTGGATTTAATAGCCTCTTTTTCTTCGGACCAATGGGTCTTATCTTCAAAAGAAGAATCTGTCATTTACAAAGCTTCCTTTTGATTAAAACGGGCAGACGGAAAATCATTCCTATACAAAGTCTTGCATAAGTAAAAGTGATGTGAAGATTATCGCGAACTGCACGGAAATTTGAAACTCCATCTTCCGGGTAATGAACTTCTACTGCTTCTGAAATTACAGGTACATTGCGCCATAACAAGTGAACAAGAATATCAATGTCGTAACCCATATGTGTGTCTATAATTGAATGACGGCGGAGTACAATGCAATATGGCTCTACCGGGTAGATTCTAAAACCAATAAGTGCATCGCGCACCTGATCGCTTGTTGTAAATGAAACAATATGAATCCAAAAGTTTGAAATTTTTCTTGCTATTAAACGATGATGTGGTGCACTTTTATCATAAACAGGATAACCGCAGATTATAGCTTTTGGATTTTGTCTTGAAAGTTCAAGAAATTGCGGAATACGGGCTGCATCATGCTGGCCATCTGAATCAATCTGAAGGATATGGGTAAGCCCCAGCTGTTCTGCTTTAAGAACACCTGTTTTTACAGCTTCTCCTTTTCCCTTGTTTTTTTCATGAACAAGCAAAGTTACAAGAGGATATCGTGCGGCCACATCATTAATATAGGCCTTATTTTTTTCATCATTTCCATCATCAACAACAATGATTGGAAAATCATACTGCACAAGATTTTTTACAACTGACTCAAGTGCAGCTCCATGATTATAAACAGGAATTACAAAACCAAATTTCTGTTCCACTAAAAGAGAATCTGACATTATGCGGAAATCTCCGAAAGCACAGCAAAGCTGCCGGATGAATAAACTTTCCCTTCGACATTAGCGTCCGACATATTAAATGTTACAGACCCCTTATCTTTTTTGTATGTAAGTTCAAGATGAATTTTTGTATCAGGTTTGATTGGTGCAGAAAACTTAATTCTTTTAATATTTGGAACATAACGCTGTGTGCCAAAGTATTTTCGTGAAAAGCGTGTAATTACTTCAAACTGAGCAACAGCAGGCAAAAGCTTATACTGCGGAAAATGACCGTCAAAAAAATCACAGGTAGCAGGAATTACAAATTCCAATACCACAGCATTGTCTTCTCTTAAAATAACTTCTTCATTTCTTATATCGTGATCATTACAATTCATTTATTTCTCCTGTGCAAATAATGCCATAACTTCTAGTTTGTGAACTTTTCCCTGAACGTCTGAAGGAAGTTTTTCAACAAAGCGCCATTTCTTTGGAATTACAACATTCTCAAAATATTTCATCAAAAAGTCATGAAACCAGCGATTAATTTCAAATTTTTCAGTATCTGCAAATTTTTCACGTCCTTTAGCATTAAGTACAACTGCAGCTGCAAGATACTGTCGCACATCATTACTCAAGGCAACAACCTTTACTTCGCTAACCAAACCAGTTTCAAGAAGACGGTTTTCTACCTCAGTCATAGAAATGCGTTTTTCTTCAATTTTAACTATAGAATCTGCACGTCCTTTAAGAAGGAAGCGGCCATCTTCATATATTTCTACAAGGTCAGCAGTTGCAACTCCGGCAGGGTCTTTAATAAACGGCGATTTTACATTCAGACATCCGTCTTCTCCGACCCAAAGTTTTACACAATCGTACGGAGTCCAGATAAGACCGTCTCTACTCTGCTGTCTGTAAGCTATTCCCGAAGTTTCTGTAGAACCATAACCTTCCATTGGACAGAAGCCAAAAAGTTTTTCAGTACTTACAGCAAGTTCTTCTGAAACAGCTCCACCACTTACTGAAATAAATACATCCTTCATATTAAGCTTATCAACAACTTCTACAGTACGTTTCAGGAAGGCTGGTGTTGAAACCAGAACGTAAGATGTATCAGTAAGTTTTTCAAATTCTGAAGGGAATTCAATACGCTTACGACGGAATGGAAGTCCCAGAGTGAATGGAAGACAAATACACCAGTAAAAACCATAAACATGATGCTGACTTACAGTTGTAATCAACTTACGCTTAAAATACTCTTCTCCCCAAAGTGAAATTACAACGCTATTATCAGTTTCAATTTCTTTCATTGTATGGCGCACTGCCTTCGGCTTTCCTGTACTTCCAGATGTATAAAGATAGATTTCTGTTTCATCACCATTAATTTCTGGAGTTTTACGGATTTCTGCTTCAGACGGAAGTGCTGATTTTTCAATCAAATCAGGAATAAAGAAGCTTGTATCATCAAGCGCAACATTCTGGTCTGTAATAAAGAAAACTCCAGGCTTTTTTACTTCAGCCATAAAGCTTTCTGTAATATTCTGAGTTATATAAACTGCTTTTTTGCTCTGCAGGATTGCTACAAAAGTACAGAGAAAATACCAGTAATCTTCACAATGCAAAATATATTCTTTTGCTGGCTGAGATTCAAAAAAAGCTCTCATTTTCGCAGTATCAGTTAAAAAATCTTTCCAGGTTTTATATTGTTTTTTTGACCATACATCATCATAACAAACAATGTAATCATCTTTTCTGGAATCTGCCTTAAACTTTGTAATAGGGAATAATTTCATCATTTTTTTATCCACCAGTTTTCTGATTATAAATTCAACTACAAACAGGGTTCCCATAAGGACATAGGAAATACCACCGTTGTACACCGCCCAGACTGTTCTCGCTGCTTCAGGAGAAAGTCCAAATATCTGTTCTGAAAAAGTTGTAAGTGCTGAAGCCGTTCCATTAAGTATAAAGAAACAACACCAGACTATCGTAACTTTCTGACAATAATTGTATACCTTCTGTTCATAAGAAGAACCTTTTATAGACTTATCTGATAAAGTCGCAAACCTGAATATAATATTAGGCGGCATAAAAAGAGTGCTTCCAAAAACAAAAAGTAATGTAACACTTATTACAACAGAATAGATTTTTAAGAAAAATTCTTTTCCCGTGATAAAACAAAAAAGACCGGCAGCCAGAAAAAGCACAGAACTTAGAATCGGCTTCCAGTCCAATGATGTCTTTTCATTTGCATCGGTCTTTTTGCTTCCTGTTGCACTTAAGAAAAACGCCGCTGCCAGTGCAATAATGCTCAAAGAAAGAATCTTTGTATCTACCTTGAAAATTA
>CAMNBC010000011.1 GCA_946532115.1 uncultured Treponema sp. | reverse complement strand
GATGTATTTCTTTGCGAATTGGGAAAAATTAGGAGAATTCTCCCGAAAAAAAGATGGGGATGACCAATAAGTTTACATCCTAGTGTCATTCCGAACGCTACGCCACATTCGCACGCACCTGCTACGAATGTGTGTTTCGGAATCTATAGAACTAGATGTGGTGTAGATGCTGAAACAAGTTCAGCATGACAATACTTTTTGGACAGCCCCTAACACTTTGTGGATTACTCCATACCTGCAGTGCCAGCGTTCATGCTGTTAAGGAAGGCTTCGTTTGTTTTAGACTTCTTCATGCGGTCAAGAATAAGCTCTGTAACATCAACATCTTCCATCGGGTTGAGTACTTTACGAAGAATCCAGATTTTCTGGAGTTCGTTTTCTGTAAGGAGAAGCTCCTCTTTACGGGTACCAGATTTTTTGATGTTAATTGCCGGGAAGAGACGTCGTTCTGCAAGCTTACGGTCAAGGTTAATTTCTGAGTTACCGGTTCCCTTAAACTCTTCAAAGATAACCTCATCCATACGGCTACCGGTTTCAATAAGTGCTGTAGAAATGATAGTAAGAGAACCACCCTCTTCTACGTTACGTGCTGCACCAAAGAAGCGTTTTGGCTTGAAGAGTGCGTTAGAATCAACACCACCTGAAAGAACCTTACCGGAAGTCTGAACAGTCTGGTTATAAGCACGTGCAAGACGAGTAATTGAGTCGAGCAAAATTACAACATCACGTTTGTGTTCAACAAGTCGCTTTGCCTTTTCAAGTACCATCTCTGCTACCTGAACGTGGCGGGTAGCCTGCTCATCAAAAGTAGAAGAAATAACTTCGCCCTTGATAGCGCGTTCCATTTCTGTAACTTCCTCAGGACGCTCATCAATCAAAAGAACGATGAGGTTTACTTCCGGATTATTAGTTGTAATTGCATTTGCAATTTTCTGCATAAGAATTGTTTTACCGGCTTTTGGAGGTGCAACAATCAAAAGACGCTGACCTTTACCAATTGGCGCAAACAAATCGACGATACGTGTTGAAACTTCAGTTGAGACAGTTTCAAGGCGAAGCTTTTCATTTGGATAAAGCGGTGTAAGGTTTTCAAAAGGAACGCGAGTCTGTGCTACGCGTGGCTCGTCATAGTTGATTTTTTCAATGCGAAGAAGAGCAAAGAAACGCTCGCCTTCTTTTGGAGAACGAGTCTGTCCGTAAACAGTATCACCGGTCTTAAGGTTGAAAAGACGAATCTGACTCGGACTGATGTAAATATCATCAGGACCCGGAAGATAAGAGTTCTGAGGACTGCGGAGGAATCCATATCCATCCGGAAGAATTTCAAGAGAACCTTCTGCAAAAATAATTCCACCGTGTTCTGTGTGCGCTTTAAGAATAATGAAAATTAAATCCTGCTTTTTCATTGGGGCAAGATCGTCTGCTGTATAACCAAACTGAGTTGCACGCTCACGAAGTTCAGGCATTGATTCTTTTGTAAGTTCATTAATTAAAAGACGTGGTTTATTTGCATTTTCTTCTGCAGCAGCAGCTGCTTCAGCGGCCATCATTTCTGCAACTTCAGGACTAGGAGGTGTATAAGAATTTCGGCCATAAGGCTTACGCATTCCAGGTCCTTTTCTATTATAATTATTTCTCTGATTGTTTTGATATCTGTAATTATTGTATGGCTTTTCTTCTTGTGATGCCGCTGAAGTTTGTTGTGTCTGAGCCGGTGCGGCTCCTTCTGATTCTTCAGTCTTTTTTACAACACGTCTACGTTTAACGACAATTTTTCCAGGTTCCTGATTTTCACCTTCCGGAGCAGTTTCTTCTGAAGATGTTACTTCCGAAGAAGGTGCAGATTCTGTGTTTTGTGTTTCAGGTTCCGAAGCTGTTTCCAAAACAGTCTGTTCTGCTTCAGTGTTCTGTTTTTCCGGTTCTGACTCTGAACCAAAGTCGAGTGTTGCCTGTGCTTCTTCTGCAGGCTCTTGTGCTGCGCTTGCGTCTTCTGTACGACGCCTTCTTAATGCTGCCATTAAAAAATCCTCATAATAAATTGTAATTTGCTTTTGATTTTATATAGTAAAAAAATAAATAAACACCAGATTTAATTTGATTTTTTCGGGGAAAAAGATAAGCTGTATACCCCTTACTCTTTTATTATTACAGTTTTTCTTAGAATATGTCAAGAAAAATGTGTCATTATGTCATTATCGGGCTTGACCCGATAATCTGCAAAAGTCGGCAAGCACAGCTTGCCTCTGAGCCTTTTTTTTAGGCTTATTTTATCACATCACTATGAATAATCATTGCCTGCTTGTATTCTGAGGATGCAACTGAGAACAAGTCTACATCCGGTTCTTTTTCCAGCATATTTACATCTCCGCTGAATTCTACATTATTAGCAATTCGGATTCTTGCAGTTGTGATATTCCCGGTTACCTTGCTGCCGGAACAGATTTCTACACGTTCAGCAGCATTCATATCTCCCTGAACTTCTCCACCAGCAACTATAATAGAATTAGCATCGATTGTAGAAACTTTACACGCCGCATTTTTAGCAATTTCCAGATCACCAGAAGCGGCGTTAATCTTCCCACTGAATTTTCCAGTAATAACAAGGCGGTCGCTGAACTCCAAAACTCCGTCGAATTCTGTTTCTTCACCAAAAACCGTGATATTTCTTTTTTCGTTCTCGCCTTTTTCAGCCATCAATTCACCTGCATTATCTGTGATTTTTTATTGTATTAATTATAACAATAAATGTCTGCATTATCAATATTAAACAAAACAGCGCGGCTTGTGCCATTCCCACCACATCGCCCGTTCTTGTAAACAAAGTCTGCGCCTCGTCTTCAATTACCGGGATATTGCCAAGTACAAAAGCCTCGCAGAATTCGGGTGCAGTGCGCTCTATTTTACCGATGGGGCTTATGATACACGAAACGCCGCTTGCCGTGCTGCGGACAGAAGGGACTCCATTTTCCACAGATCGGAAAACAGCCATTGCAAGATGTTGTTTCTGGCAAGGTATACTCTTTGACCACGAATCATTACTTAAATTAAAAAAACAGCGCGAACCATTTAAGACCATCTGCCGGCACACAGTACTAAAGGTATCTTCAAAACAAATTGGTGTTGAAAATTTTAATCCACGGTAATCAAAAACCGTATATTCTTCACCTTTCTCCCACATGTGAGAATCACCATTCAAAAGCTTTACGTAAAGATTCGGAAAAAGATGTTTTGCTGGAAAAGTTTCTGTAAAAGGAACAAGTCTGGTTTTTGAATAAATATCAGGCTCACAAGGATGAACATTTTTACCGGATTCAAAAACCAGGGCGCTGTTATAGCGTACCCGCTCAACATTTCGAAGTTCAACCTCGTGAGAATTTCCAATTACAAACACTGCATTATTTTCATCAATAAAATTCAAGAGCTGGGAAATAAGCAGAAAACGACGTACATCATTTCCATAATCGTAATTATAAACAATTGATGGAACTACGGCAGTTTCCGGCCATACAATAAAATCAACTTCATTCGCAAGAGCCTGAGCTTCTTCTGTAAGCTGAATAAGTTTTTTAACGTTTTGTGAATATTCTTCAATTCCATTTTTCCATGGATTTTCATTATTCTGAATTGCAGCTACACTCACAGTCTTTTCAAATTGATTTTTTGAAATTGCCTTAAATCCATAAATCAGGGAAGCCACCAGAAGCACAAGCCACAAAACTCCACAAACATAAGTAAGGGTAAGAGAATTTTGCCACAGTGCCTGCTCTTTTTTTACATAAGCAGAAATATGAGATTTTCCAAACGCTTCATGATTCAAAATTTTATTTCGTGCAGCACTTTTACTTATATAGCTGAATAAAAATGAAGAAGGAAAAATCACAAGAAGATTCAGTCCAAATACTCCAGTTAAAGAACACAGTTGAATCAAATGTATATTCTGCCATTGAGTATAAGCTGTAACTCCATAACTGATTCCAAAAAAGCCCAGTGTTTTTACATACTCATAGGCACAGACACATAAGAACTCAAGTAGCCAGGCATTTTTTTTACATAATAAATCACAAAGTTTCAGAATAAAAAACAAAAAAGCACAAATAAAAAAATACCCGATACAGACTATAATTAATCCCATCGGATGAAAAGTCTTAAGCCAGTAACCATAAAGTCCGTAGGAAAGAACTCCATAAAATCCTCCCCATAACCAGCTGAATGAAAGCTTTGATTTCTTAATCAGAAAGAAGACCGGAAGATAATTAAACCATGCAAGAAATGAAAGGCCATTATTGAACAAAATGTTTGGATTTGAAAGCCAGAATAAAACAGCTGCTATAATTACAAGAAAGAGATTTTGTATTATTTTTCCGATATTTATTGTTTTCGCAGTTTTTTTATTTTTCATCTTCTTTTTTAAGATTCCACAGATTCTTTTTTAATTCCTGACCTGCACGGAAAGCTGCAACATAATGTGCTTCTACGGAAAGCTTTTCTCCTGTCCGCGGATTTCTTGCTACAGAACGGCCTTTTCGCAATCTTGGTTCAAAAGTACCAAAGCCGCGCAATTCTATTGTACTTCCCTTTTCCAGTGATTCGCGTGTATGACGCAAAAAACTATCTATTACTTTTGCAATTTCCTGTTTTTCTATATCTGTAGATTTGTAAATTGCGTCAATTAAATCATTCTTGGTAATTTTTTGATCAGCCATCTGCAAGCTCCCGTTTTTTTTTAAATTATTATAACACAAAACTGGCAAAAAAAAACCAGTTGAATTAAATCAACTGGTTTTCCATAAGCATTAGCCAATAATGTTATTTTGCTGCAAAAGTAGCATTGTAAAGGTTCATCATTCTTGACTTTTTGCGAGACACAGCATTTCTCTTCAAAACACCTTTGCTGCGAGCGCTGTCGAGTTCAGCCTGAAGCTGCTTGTATTTTTCTTCAGCAAGTTTCTGATCTTTAGCCTGAACTGCTTCTACAAACTGCTTTGCATAAGTTCTGCAAGTGCTTTTGATTGCTTTATTATGAAGTCTGCGAACTTCGCTCTGTGCGTGTCTTTTTTCTGCAGATGATTTTTTGCCTGCCAATTGGAGACCCCCAAAAAATATAGTTAACTGTCTGATATATTATCAAATTGCATATACAATGTCAATTAAAGTTTAGAATTTTATGGGTTGAATTATTGACACTAGTGTAATATCTCATTATTATATCTGATACGAATATTCGATTGGAGGCACATAATGGCTGGAGCTAGTAAAAACTCTCGTACAACTGTTGCAACACAAAAATTCATTTGCCCTGACTGTGGTGGCGAAATCATAATGAAAACAATGATTGAAAATGGCAGACTTAGAAATCAGGCAGAATGCCAGAAATGCAAACGTGTTGAAAGAAGACCAAAGGATTTCAAGTAATCCTAAAAGATTTTACTACTAAAAAAGACCGTACGTAATCATGAAACGTACGGTCTTTTTTTATAGCTCCCGAAACAAGTTCGGAATGACGTCATGCTGAACTTGTTTCAGCATCTATTTCTTATCTGCTGGAAGCTGGCGCCAGTATTCTATCTGCTGCTGCATTAAAATTCTTGATTCTTCCAGGATTGCATTACACTCTTCCTTTGATTTTGGAGGTTCATAAATCTTTAAGATTTTTACGCGATATGAACCGTATTTAATGTTTGTCATAATCTTACGGAAGTCGCGAAGCTTCCAGCCACCGTCAAGAGCACAAACTACAACAGGAAGTCCTGTAGATTCTGTAAGCTGACGGAAACCTGCAGAAAAGAATTTTCCAACATTTCCATCGCGGGTACGGGAACCTTCCGGAAAAAGAATAGGAATCTGATTTCTTTCTACTACCCTCTTCCCAAAATCAGAAATATAACGCATTGCTTCCATTGGCTTTGCCTTACGTGGAATAAGACAATGCTCCTGTGTACGAAGCATTTCTGAAACAAGAGGAATATGACGACCAAGAGCATCTTTTGCTATAAAGCGCATTTCACGCCCTTTAAGAAATTTCATATAAACAGGTATATCAAGAAGACTCTGATGATTTGAAATAACAATAAAGTTTTCCGGCAATTCATCTTTATGAATATCGTAGCTCCAGAAATGGAAACGTTTATAAGTATAAAGAATTGCAAAAAGGCGTGGAGCCAGAACACGTACAATATAATCTGAAATTTTAAGACTTAGTTTCTTACTGACAGGATATGCAAAAATATTTGCTAGAGAAGCAGGAATTACCATTGAAAACAAACACAGAGCAGTCAGAAAAGACATATTTACCACCCGAAAAAATTAGATTGTTGTGTCAGACACAGCCAATATACTTAGTGTCGTATATTATAGCGCAATGTCAGTTAAAAATAAAGGAATTTATTCTACGAGATAATTCTGAAAGAGGCTCATATACCTGTTTACATTCTGGCATGCTTGCAGTAAAAATTGTTCCGTAACGTTTTTCATAAATACGGCGGTCTAATACAACAACAACACCTTTATCATCAGAACGACGGATAAGACGTCCAATTCCCTGCCTGAATTTAATTACAGCTTCCGGCACACTAAGTTCCATAAATGAACTTCCGCCGCGCTTTTCAATTGCCTCAGCACGCGCAACAAAAACAGGATCGTTAGGAACGGTGAACGGAAGTTTTACGATTATTACCTGCGAAAGCGACTCTCCTGGAATATCAACACCCTGCCAGAACGAATCAGTTGCAAAAAGCACACTTTCGTTTTCTTTCTTAAAAGCCTCAAGCAGTTTAGAGTTATCATCATCCCCCTGTTTCATGATGCGGCCGGCAAATCCGCGCATAGTCGCAGTCACAGTACGGTGCGCACTTTTCAGCGACTCATACGAAGTAAACAAAACCAGAGTTCTTCCGGCCGCCGCTTGAATCAACCTGGGAAGTGCCATTTCCACCCACTGCTGAAACTGAATATTGTCCGGAAGAGGCGCATCAGATGGAACAGCAAAAAGCATGTTTTTATTGTACGGGAACGGAGACGGGAACTCACCTTTTATTATGCGTTCAGCACCTGAAAGTGTTACACCGGTACGCCGCATCCAGTAATTAAAGTCACGGCCGGTTTTGAGCGTTGCTGAAGTACAAACAACAGTAGACATCTGTTCAAAAACACCTTCATTCATCAGGTGAGAAATATCAAGTGGTGTCTGAGTAAGGATAACGTATTCTGCATCCCCGGCATCGCGAACCATGTCAGGAGGAAGCCTTCTCTTTTGAATCCAGAACACATCATCGCGTTTTTCATCCCAGACAGAAAAGTTCTTTAATAAAACTACATAAGATTCCAGATGACGTAAAATTACTTTTGACTCCCAGTAGCAGGGAGCATCTCTGTCATCTTCATCTACCCCTTCCATTACTTCACGGATTACACCTGTAAAGCTTCCAAGAGCACGTGTAAGCTCCCCGATTGCAACCAGAAGAGGTCCAAAATTGCGTGCAGTTGCATCATAAAGACGCATTGTATATTCATTTGTCAAAAGATCTTTTGCCGCAATTTCTACATTTGTAAGTGCCAGTTTTATTTTATTAGTAAGTTCAAACGCGGAACCTGCTTTTTCTTCATTGCTTGAAAGAATTGCAAGACTGCATAAATGACCAGACTCAGAATTTTTTCTGTGACGGTACATCTGATTAATCAGTTTGTTCAACTTAAACCGGTTTACACTTTCGCTGAAAAAACTTGTTGCAGCACTTTCTATACCATGAGCTTCATCAAAAACAATATGACGGTATGGAGGTAAAACTGCTGCATCATCATAACCAGCCCCACTTAACCTGGATTCTATATCAGCAAACAGCAAATGATGATTTACAACAACCAGATTTGCAGTTGAAGCTTCTTTGCGAATCTTCATTACAAAACATTCTCCAAAGAAAGGACACTTTTTCCCCATACATGCATCGCTTTCGGAGTTTACTTTTGACCAGACACTTTCAGATGGCATAAAGGTCATATCACTTTTGCTGCCAGTTGGAGAGTTTTGTGCCCATTCAGCTATTTTTTTAAGTTCGTCAGCCTCGCCTTCAAATAAATCAAGAATAGAAGCAGCATCATTTAAACGACGCATACAAATATAATTCTGACGTCCTTTTAACAGGACATATTTAAATTTCTTTCCAATGATTTTTTCTACAGCCGGAATATCTTTTTCACAAAGCTGCTGCTGAAGATTAATTGTGCCTGTTGAAATAATGACACGTTCTTTGTTCATTAATGCCCATAAAACAGAAGGAATTAAATATGAATAAGATTTTCCGACACCTGTTCCTGCTTCAAAAACAGCGATTTTTTCTTCATTGAATGCACGGACTATATGCTGCAGCAGTTCAACCTGGATCGGGCGTTCTTCAAAAGAATCAGAAATTTTTGAAAGCGGACCTCCATTGGAAATGTAATTTCCAGCCTGGAGTTCATCAACCTGTTTGTGTTCAACTTTTTTTTCGGTATCCTCTGAATTATCCACACCCGCACCTTTTATCATAGATTGCTTCGTCACATTCGTTTCTCGCGATAACGTCATTGCAAGCCGAAAGTGTGGCAATCCATATATAAAAAAAGCCTTGTAAGATTTCTTACAAGGCTCTTGAACATCTCCTAGCAGAATTGAACTGCTGTTGTCGGGATGAAAACCCGATGTCCTAACCACTAGACGAAGGAGACATATGTCATTGCTGACGTTGAATAATATATCAGACATACAAATTTTAGTCAACACCAAAACAACTAATTTTACAAAATTTTATATATTTTTTTTACATATTCATTCCAAATTTTTTAACAAGTTTTTCCTGGAATGCCTTGCATTCTTCTGGCTTCATACCAAGTTTCAATGCAACATCAAGGTCATTCATTGCCTGCTCATATTCACCAAGCTCATAATAAGCCATTGCACGACGGAAATTTGCATGGGCCTGGAATTCATTTATTTCAAGAGATTTTGAATAGCACTCAACGGCCTCTTTATATTTTTTGAGGATAGAATATACAATTCCCTTATAATAATAAGAACGGAAAGCCTTTGGATCTGCTTCAATACTCTTCTGAAAATCATCGAGGGCAGCTTCAAGATTATTCATTGCAAAGAATGCCATACCACGGTGTTTATGAATGACAGCCAGAACATTCTTATCTCCACCTTCAACTGCTTCCAGAATACGAGTATAGATATCTACAGCATCTGAGAGATGACCGTCATTATGAGCTTCAATTGCCTTTAGAATCAAATCATCGATTGTTCCCTGAACAAAAGGACTTACACGGTTAATGTCTTCCTGTTTTTCTTCCTGCTTTTCATTTAAGAAACCATCTGCAAGTGAATAAAACGAACGTCTTCTTTCATCAAGTTCACGCTGCAGTTTATTCTGATAATCACGAATTTCCTGGAAGGTAATGTCTGCAAGAGTTAGAGAGGCATTAATTGAAGCAAGTTTACGACGAAGCGGCATATCAAATGGATTAAAATCAATCTTATAGATTAATTCGTGTTCTACTTCAGCCCAGGCATCCTGTAAAATTGTACGGATTTGTATTTCACAGACAATTTCATCGGAGATAGGCTCCAGTCCTTCGTATTTCCCTGTAAGAGGAGGTTTAAACTCTTCCGGTATTTTTACAAGTACGTGAACTGATTCGTATCCGAATTCAGAAAATTTCTTTTCGGCACCTTTTACTTCTACTTCTTTAATTTCAAATAACTTTTTAATCTGCTCTACACCAAGGTTAATATCTTCCAGAAAGGCACAAATCATGCGTATTCCCATCATATCTGTGAGGTATATTAAAGATTTATTTCCTTCTACCTGTTCTGGTTTTAAGCGTAAAATCTTTTTATAATAGCTTTCAAAACTCTTTACACGGCTCTTGTAAGTTGGCTGTGCAGAAAGCTTTATATTCTGCTGAAGGCGTTCTATTACCTTTGACATTATTTCATTGAAATAATCTGTATACGATTCATAGATTTCTCTAATCTGTTTTTTCGAAATTAAATTAGCAGTTTCCATGTCAAATTCCGTCTGGTTAAAAAAAATACGCCCTGGGAAATTACCATTTACACATAACTTCCAGGGCGTTATTCAGCTATAAGCTTAATTAGTCAGCAGCCTGTCCACCGTTGCTCTGAGCGTTAGAACTACCTTCTTCATTCAAAGAAGAAGTGAATTCATCTTCAGAAGCAAGCTTAGCTCTTTCGAGGTAGCGGTTAACCTGCTTGTTACCAAATCTCTGCATTTCAGCATTCTGGCGAGCCTTTTCCTTTCTACCAATGATTCCCCAGAGGTCTTCATCAGCAATGTCGCGGTCGCTAGTAAGGAGTGCCTTGTCGTAAATAATCTTTACGTCTTTGAAGTAACCAATGAAGTCGCCACCAATGTGAGCAGCATCACGTGTAATCTGGAATCCTTCGAACTTTACGAATGGAAGTCCGCGTGGATAGATTGGATATACACGAATTTCGCGGTTACGAATTTCAGAAATGTACTGTGGGTTGTTCCAGCGGAGTTCTTTCCATCCGTCGAAACCAAGGTAACCCATGAAGTAGCGGCGTGTTACACCGTCGTTATCTGACATAAGAACATAAAGTCCATGTGGATAGTTCATACCCATTGTTGTAACAGAAATAGCTTTTACTGTTCCAACGTTCTTTACAACACCATATCCATCTTCAAAAAGTGTTTTTCCACTAGCTTTTTCTTCATCTGTTGGTTCCTGTCGTTCACCATTTTCATCAGCAGTTGCCAATGGCTCGTAAGCAGGAATATCAAACGGAGGTTCGATTGTAGCGTTTGCATTTGAAGCCCAAGTTGGGAATACGATGCGAACACCCATTACATTTTTGCCAGCAAATGGAACATCTGCTTCACCTTTTACAGGAGCGGCAACAACCGTAGAATCAGCCAAGCTTGCAACAGTCTTTGCAGATGAGTTCAGCTTAACTTCCCATTCTGGAAGTGCCAATGAAGTTTTCATAAGATCTTTCTGATCTTCTGTGAAAGTTGCACCAGCGCTTACAGAGTAGTCCATAACTGTATGACTGTTCTGTGTCTGATTTCCATTGTCATCAGCAACACAGTCAGCATCCAGAAGAGTAAAATCGATGAGCATAGCTTCATCAGCGAAAGCAACGCCACCAACAAGCAGCATAGCAGCTGCAATTAAACCAAAAGTCTTCTTCATTTGAAGCTCCTTTTTTATACTAATTCGATGTAGCCTTGTATTTAAATTTATTATCTATCAACTACACCGTTTTGTCAATGTTTTTTATTTTTCAAAAGCAGATTTTCCGTCAATAAAAATCTCAACAGAGTCTATTTCTGAAAAATTTTCCTTTATATTTTTTATGAGGAGCTCTGTCCCCTCTCTGATTTCCACAACTCCGTCGCCCATAAAAAGCAGATCGTTTGAAAGATTCAGGTAAAGTACGTGTTTTCTTTCAAAGCAGGAAATAACTCTTGTACCAGGGGTAAAAAGCAGTTTTGTTCGTTCTACTGTTGAGCCAAGAAGAATTTCCTCTATATACAATTGAATATCACCCTGATGCGGCTTTTTTGAAAGATTACGATATTCTATAATATATTTTCCATCATCTGCAGAAGGAAATATAAAAACCCTTCTATGTGAGTCTTTTGAAACTAAATAGCCCATAAATGAAAAGACAAAAAGACCAATTATTACAAGAGAAATTATAAAAATAGGAAGACTCTTACTCTTCAACATATCGATTGTAGCTTTAGCTGTCATTTTATCGAAGTAAATCCTTGAGAACGTTCAAAGTGAGTAATAAACGCTGCAATTCCATTATATATTCCAAGGGTAGCTTTTTTCAAGTATCTGTCATCATTTAACAGCAGGGCTTCTTTTTCGTTTGAGATAAATCCAAGTTCTATAAGAACACTTGGCATGTTTGAATTGCGGACTACAAACCATTCTTCGGCCTTAATTCCGCGGGCAGTTGATTCTTTACCTATCTGAGCCTGCAGGCCGTCCATAATGAACTTTGCAATCATAATGCTTTCGGTTGTGTATTCTTCTTCAAGCATTGAATTTAAGATTGGGAAAAGATTCGGGTCACCGTCGACTGCTGACTTATCAAGGACGTTGCGTCTATAACCTGGTGAAAGGTACCACACTTCATAACCGGAAGACGTTTTGTTGAGTGAAGAATTTACGTGTACTGAGATGAAAAGCACCGCTTCGTTTTCGCCTACTTTGACTCCGTTGGCGATGTCGGTTCGTTCTCCCAGCGACAGGAATTTGTCGGTACTGCGGGTGAGAATTATCTGTTTGCCGGGGTATGCGGCTTTTAAGCGTTCGGCGAGCATTTTTGAAACTTTGAGGGTGATGTCTTTTTCCTGGATTGTGACGTTCTTACCGTTAATCTTATAGGTTTTAAGTGCTCCCGGGTCCTTTCCCCCGTGGCCTGCATCTATGAGGATAGCCCCCACCTTAAACGGCAGCTCTGATTTCTGATTGAAGAACGATTCACTGTCGTCCAGGAACTTCTTTGAAACGTAGAGCTGATTGTTGCGGAGTTCGGGTGCATCGGTTATCATCATACGGATGCTGTCTAAAAGAACAAGGCCTTCGCCGTTTCTGAACGTCAGCTGGTGGCCGTTTTTTTCTATCATTCCGGTTTCTGAGAGGCTGTCCCAGTAAATTGTCATACCGGAGTTTTTGCACTTTTCCATGAGTGCGATGTCGTTCGACGCAAAAAGTGCTGAGTATAAAAGTACTGAACATATTAAGGCAGAAAATCTTTTTAGCATTATTTTTACTGTCATATTAAATCCTATTTTCCTGCAAGTTTTTCTGTTGTATCTGAAACATAAACTGCAGCCTGAATTCCTCCGCGCACAACAGCTTTCCAGAAACGTCTTGTATCTAAGGCCGGATGTTTTGAACGTAATAAATCAAACTTTTGTGCAGTGCTTTTGATTGTATTATAATTCCAGTCTATCTTATCTATATATTCGGCAGTTTTCAGGACTTCTGGAATAGAATCCTGAATCTTTTGATTTGCAGGAATTGTACCGTTAAGGCTGTTCAATTCAGATTCACTGAGTTTTCCAAAAGCATCCGGTGGAAACGAAGATTCGTCTTCTGCTTCTGCTCCGGAAAGATATTTTTCTGTTTTTGGATTATCAGGTTCAAGTGTAATAAAAATATCTGAAACTGCATCCTGCGCAACTGTAATTGCAGCTTCGCGGCTATGACTTACGGCAATTACATTTCCACATTTTTCAACATTATTCCGCGGGAAATCGACTTCACTTCCAAGATTAACTGTTGCACGAGGAAGTACGTCGAATACAGCTCTGTCTGAATAATCTTTTATATTCTCTATATATTTTACAGTTCCCGGAATACTCATCCAGGCTCGTTCTGCAGAAGTTCTTAAACATGGAACTTCAAAAAGTTCATACGGCTTTTCTGCAGATTTACACAATTCACTCGGGCAGTAATCTACACGTCTACGACGTTCAATTAATTTTCCAGGCTCCTGTCCTGCCGCAATCAATATTCCCTGTTTTGTGAGGTTTAAGTCTGAAGCATAAGGGTATGTCCAGCCGGACATATAACCACCAGAAAGCCGTCCGGCAATTTCGCCAATCATAGGACCTTTTGCTGTATATTTTATGTCTGCTTTTGCGGCTCCACAGGTAAGACCAAGAGCCTTTGCACCAAGTGCAAAAACAGAAATCAGTTCATCATGCATTCTTTTATCGAGAATGGCAGGCATTGTATGACCAACTTCTATAAAATACGGCGGATACTTGATATGGCGGATTGCAAATCCTGTAACTGTAAAAGTTCCGTTGTAAACAAGAGCATCAATTGAATACTCTGGTCCTTCCATATATTCTTCTACTATTGCATTTCCTGTGCGGCTGCATTTTACAGCTATTTCTATCGCCGGTAAAAACTCGTTTTCGCTGCGAACCATACGGCAGCCGCGAGCCCCCATATTATCTACGGGTTTTACAACGAGGGGAAATGTCATTTTTTGGAGGACAGTGTTTAAAATAGATTGCTTCATCTGGGGTTCGCAATTACGAAGATCTTCCCTGCTGACTTGTATGAAAGCAGGTGACGGAACTCCTGCATCTGCAAAACACTGACGCATTACTGTTTTTACACTTGCATTTACTGCTGCCTGATATGAATGAGCAGGTAAACCAAGAGCTTCACAAACATAACTTACACTTGCGGAAAAATCTGTTCCGGCAGTAAATACAGCATCAAGACCGCCTTCACCAGCTTTAAGTTCTTTAGCATAAGCTAAAATTCCATCTTTATCTTTTAAATCGATTTTTCTGAATGTATCAGCATAAGGAATTGCAACTGCTTTATCATCTGCATCAATTACATGAACAGTAAAGCCTTCTTCCTTTGCACTGAGAATTGCAGGCTTTTGCATAAGACCTGCGCCTAGTATTAAAATGTTCATTTCCCCACCTTTCTAATGACAATAAGTTATAGTTTCTTGCAGTAAATTTCTACTGTATCGCCGAGTTTTTTTGCACGGCTCTTTGCATCCGTCAACTTCCACTTAAGGCTTCCAGGCTTTGCACCAGATTTTTTAATGCTTGGGAAGCGTTCCGGATGATGGCCGGTAGAAACTATGCGCTCTACCTTAAAACCAAACTTTCGTAAAATTGAATCTGCACGGCCAGGTTCCCAGACTGTATAATGATCTGTAGGACTTATTTCATAAAAATGATCTTTATCGCTTACAGCCGAAATTCCTTCTCCGCTTGGCGTTGAAAAAGCAAACACTCCCCCTTTTTTTACAAGCGAAGAAACTTTTCGCAATACGCTTCCTAAATCCTTAAAATGTTCTATTACATACCACATCGTAACAACATCAAACTGAGAAATTCCAAATTCTTCAGCTGTATCAATTTCTGGAAATGCTGAACATACTGCCGGATATTTTAATTTCTGCTGAACATAGGTAACTGCATCTTCGGCAATATCTGTTCCAAAAGGATTTAAGCCATTATCAGCGGCAGCTGCCAGAAATGGTCCATAGGCGCAGCCAATATCAAGTAAATTTTCCCCACGGGTTCCAGTCAGGCTTTTTATTACGCCTACTCTTCTCAGCCCCTGCGCTTTTATAGACTCAAAATCTTCTTCATAGGTTTTGCCGTATTGTTTTTTATAATCTTCAAAAAAATAAGCTTTCTGATATTTTTTATCTTCTATGGTTGTGAAGGCCATATAAACCATGCCACATTTTGAACAGCGGCGGTAGGTTCTTGTTTCATTTCTTGAAATTACTTCATCAGGTATTTCATGAAACTGACCACACACAGGACAGCACATTCTTTTTCCGCTTGAAAGATATTTCAAAAAATCACTAAGGGATTTTTTTTCGCCTGCTGAATCTCCGTTCAAATTACTTTCAAAAAAACTTCTTGCATAAAGATTTTCCGAATTAAGGGCATTTTCAAGCGAAGAATCTGTAATTGATTTATCTCCCACATAAGCAAAATTATATTTTTCTGCAAGTTTTTTATGAAGTTTTGTCGTTGGCAGAAGAATTACTCCACAGCCTGCGTACACTGCTTCAAAGGCAGTAAGCCCGTAATGAGTTACAACAATATCATATTCAAACAGTTTTTCACGGAGTCCTGCAACAGGTTTAATAAACTCAATATTTGGACCTCCGGCATAATCAACATAAGGACTCTGTTCATTTGAAACTATTGCTGTGATTTTTGCATTCGGAAACTTTTTGATAAAAGCCTTTGCTGCCGGAATTGTAAGATTTGCTGGATCTTCTCCTCCCAGACAGATTAATATCCGTTCAACTTTTTTTTCTGCTTCATTAGTTCCATGCTTACGGATATTTTCTGGCATTGTGATAAAGCCTGTTTCTGTTTTATTTGCTTTTCTTTCACATTTATATGAAGGAATAATATCCAGAATATAATCACAATAATCTGTAAATTTTGAACCTTCATCTATGGAAATTAAACTGCGGTTTTTAGAAAGTTCTTTCAGCTGATTTTGTGTAAGCTCAAAAGTGTCTGTAATTATTGCAGGAAGATAGGTCTCATCTGGTATTGAATTTATAATCTGATTTTTAGAAAGTCCTGCAGCAACATATTCTTCTATTACTGAATCAGCTTCTGTGAGTGTTTTGTCATCTGGTATGTATATAAAGAATTTTCCCTGTAGTGCTGCATTCAGGCAGCGACGTAAATGCCCTGTTCCATGTCCTTTTACAACTGACGGAACCAGAACCACCGGATATTTTACACTGTTTGCCCGACAGGCTTCTATAATCTGTTCTGTTGAATATGGACCTTCATAACCTTTTTCATTCATATAATTCAAAATAGAAACTGCTCTCAGATAATCTGAAAAAGTATCTATTGTTGTTCTAAGTTCTGGAAAATCAAAACGTCTTGGAGCAGGTACAAATTCACAAATATAACGGTCTTTATGATTATATAAGGCAGGACCTACATGCTCATGATCGTACGGATCCTGAGTTTCTAATGCTGCTTTTTTTATAGATTCTGCACTAAAAACTTCTACTCCGCTTCCATGAGGGAGTCCTGAATATGTCAGATAATCACAATGACCTTTTTGATTTTTTTCTTCAAAAAGAGCAGCACTTTCTTCTGCTGCTTCATAAAACAAAAAAGGATTATCTGCAGTTGCTCTAATTACAGTTTTTGTTTTAATTGTATCAAGCAGCATTGTAAAACGTGCAAGGACGTCATTTAACGGCCCTGCAAAACATTCAAAGCCATATTCTTTGCAAACAGGTAACAAAGATTCATACGATGCTTCATCAGTTGCTACAAAATAATTATCAGCCTTTACTTTTTTCATGGAAGAAAGAACCCATGCAAGTACAGGCTTTCCGCCAAGCTCTTTAAGAGCCTTTCCCGGCAATCTTGTAGAGGATAATCTGCACTGTACAATAACAGTTCTATTTGTCTTTATCATCATCATTTAGACTCCAGTTCTGAACCAGCTCCTGTAAATCCTGCTTATAGCGGTATTTATTTTTTGAAACCCACAATCTGGCAGCATTAAACTGTCTTCTGGCTTCTAAAAAACCACAGGAAGAGCGTCCAAGAAATACTAAAAAAGAGGACTTTCTAATATACCCCTGCTCCAGTTTGATTTTTGGAAGCTCATTTTTGAGATAATAGCGGAGATAATCCAGATTAAATGTAGTATCGTTTACAGGCGGTTCATCTATATAAGAAAACTGCATAAGTGAGGTAAGCACTGTCTGTTCACCCCACAGCCATGACCGTAGAGCAAGATCAAGGTTCTGCCAGTATGGCGAAGTAATTGTCCAGTCAAAGCCTCCAAGTTCTATAAACTTTTTTCTATTATATAAAGCGATGTAATCAAAAGGAAAAAGAGTTTTCTTTCCATTGTTAATTTCTGCTGAAGAGTCTATTACAAAATGAGTCCGTTCTGCGCTTGGGCTGAAGGCGCAAGGAAGTGCATTTTTCTGATTATCAAAAAGACGCGGAACTATACAATAGGTTGAATCTGCTGTAAGACGTTCTGCAAGATGCGGCGGTATAAAATTGGAAGGTATATTCAGACTATCCCGAAGTACTAAAACATAATCTGTATCTACTTCGCTCATTGCCAGATTTATCAAATCACCATCTGTTGTTTTTTCAAGAGGTACAAGAAATTTTATCATCGGAAAACGTCTTGAAACATCGTCTGTAAAATTGCTTGAATCATGTTCTACAGAAACTATTGTCTGGAAATTGCACTGCAAAAGGTTTTCGAATACGTGCAGCTTAAAATGGCTTCCGCTACTATTGAGAAGAATTACAGAAATATTCAAAGCATTTGGGTCTATAGTTTTTGGCCCGCCGATAATTGTTCTGTTTATCTGATGCTCGCTAAAAGTTAAAGGTATACCATTCATCGCATTTCTCACATTTTCCGCAATAGTTTTTATTTATATGATTAAGCAAAAGCTCATCTGTTTTGTGCCAGATTGTTTCAAGAGTTTCTGTAAATACATTTCCCAAAACATCTCCACAAGGATTTCCCAAAACACATGAATGACAGAATGGAACATCTCCATTTGAAAGAATAGTCATATCACGTCTGAGATGCCAGCATGGGTCTCGTTCAAGTGGAGAAAGATCTGCCGGTTTACACTGAGGTAAAAGGCCTGCAAAATCATTGTATTTTTGAATTATAAGATTTCCACCAGAAGGATTTGTTTTTTCATTCCAGTAACGGAAGAAAGTCTCGAGTTCAGCTTCATTTTCGTTCATACGAACAAACTGTGGATACACACAACCAGGAAGTGCAGAAGAAAGAAGACTTGTTGCAGAAAAAGCCTGCTGAAAAGCATTTTCCGGGCAGTTTTTGTGAATTACTTTATAAGTTGCATCTGATGCAGCATCAAGAGTAACTGCAATCATAAGCTTCTGCCAGCCGTTTGTACGAGGCAAGGCGGCGTTTTCTATGGCTGCAAGCTTTGTGCAAAGTTCTTCTGTTACTAAAAGGCCATCTGTTTCAAAGAACACCGAAAGTCCTTGATATGAAAGAATCTTTTCAACAATATCAATAAAACGAGGATGACTTAATGGTTCTCCCCATGCAGATAAACTGATTACTGCAGACTCACTGAACTCTGCAATCTGGTCGATAAGTTTACAGCAATTTTCAAAATCCATATAGGGAAGTTTTTCTTTTGTCTTATCTGCAATTGGAGTAATTTTATATTTTCCTTCATACGCTGTGCAGTATGGAAGATAAACAGCATTTGATGAAACAGTATCTGAAATCTGAAGATTATAAAAGCCAGGAACAGTTTTAAGGCATTCTGGATTTTTTGAAGCAAGTTCTGAAAGCTTTTCTGCATCAGCGGCTTCACCTGTTTCAATTCCAGCTTTTGAAGCCTGTTCAAAAAGGGCTTTGCTTTGCATAAAATTATCTTTTTTACCACAGTGGAATGCCAGTCGCAAAAGTCTCCAGTCGGAATCTGCAATTATAGTTTCTACATCAAAGGAATTGATATCTGTTTTAATAAGATTATAAATTCCGTCCCTTGTAACGGATGCATCTCCAAGAACTTTTTGGGTTGTATTTGCAAGCTCAGCAAGAATCCCGATTGTACCGGAATTAAGAGCTTCGGGAGTAAAACCATAAGGATAACCATCTGCAAAAGTATATTCTGATTTATACTCTATATGAGAATCCAATATTTTTTTTGAAACTGATTTATTAAGATACGGAAGATCTATATAAGAAAAAAGAACTGTTTCTGCCTGCCTTTCTGTACAAAGCTTTTTCATATCTGATAAAAGTTCAGTAAGAGTAGCTGATTTCAGAGTAAAAGCTTCTAAACCAAGCCCGGCAGCCCACTGCGAAGAAAGTTCTACAGCTGATTTTCCGTCAAATACCTTTTCGTTCTGGTATGAGGAGTCGTTATCATAAAAAATTACTATGGTTTTCATCACTTTCTTTATCGGCATTTCATTGAATAAGTTAATAAAATAAGGTAAGTTGAAATTGTCAAAAAATGGATTGCTTTGCTACTCTCGCAATGACGAGTTGAATGCTGTTTCGTGACGACAGGGGTTGGGAGAAAATGAACGCACCGGGATTACCACAAAATATAGTTTTCAGCGTTTCGCAGATTACAGATTTAATCAAAGAAATTTTAGAAACCTCATTCCGCACAATAACAATAGAAGGTGAAATTTCCAACTGGCGGCCAAGTGCTGCCGGACATATTTATTTTACGTTAAAAGATAATGCGGCTCAGATTAAGGCGGTGATTTTCCGTGGAGCTGCAATGAAACTGAACTTTCGTCCGAAAGACGGAGACAAGGTTCGCTGTACCGGAAGCCTTTCAGTTTATGCACCCCAGGGAAATTATCAGATAATAGTTAATACAATGGAAATTGCAGGAGCCGGTAATATTCTTCAAATGCTTGAAGAGCGAAAAAGAAAACTTGCCGCAGAAGGACTTTTTGATGAGTCACGAAAGAAGCCGCTTCCCGCAATGCCAAAGACAATTGGAGTTGTAACAAGTCCTACAGGAGCTGCAATCCGCGATATTCTGAATGTTACAAAAAGGCGAAATCCCGGAATGAATATTATAGTTCTTCCTGCAATTGTACAGGGAGAAGGCGCCGCACAGACAATCTGCAAAATGATTGAAATTGCAAATTTTTATGAACTTTGCGATGTTCTGATTGTAGGCCGTGGAGGCGGTTCTCTTGAAGATTTACTTCCATTTAGTGAAGAAAGCGTTGTAAGAGCCGTGGCTTCATCAAAAATTCCGACAATCAGTGCTGTTGGCCACGAAATTGACTGGGCCATCTGCGATTATGCCGCAGACCGCCGCGCCCCAACCCCTTCCGCCGCAGCAGAAATGGCAGTGCCGCTGCTGGCCGACATCCAGCAAAACCTCGCCGCCTATAAAGACAATTTTTACAATATAATAAAACAACGCACCGAAAAGACCCGGCTTATGGTCCGTGCCTTTAACCCCGAAAGTCTTGAAGTGCGCTTTAGAAACATCCAGCAGCCGCTGCTCAACCGTTTTGCAGCCGCCCGCGAAGCCTTACCACAAAACTTACAGGATAAAATCCGCGACCTTCGCGTGCGGCTTGCACAAAATAAGACCATTCTCGAAAACGCAAGTCCGCAGACAATTTTTGACCGCGGATATTCGATGGTAAAAGATGCGGACGGAAAAATTGTACGAGACGCCGCTGCATTAAAGGCCGGCGACAAGCTGGTTATCACACCGGCACATGGAAAGATTACGGCAGATGTTATTCAAATTGAATGATTTCTGCTGATAAATAAAGCCATGACTGATTTTCAGCTGCTAGAACCCGATACGAAAAAACGAGGCGAAGATGATGTTTTTTCGTATCGGAGCCTATCCGCTGAAAATCATTCATAATTCAATACAAATATCGTGATATACGTCCACGTCAAGGCACGCTTCGCTTAAAGCCTTGACATGTCCGTTTATCGGGTTTTAAGGAGGATAAACCCGCTATGAATACATTTGAACAAAATCTGGCAAAATTTGAACAGCTTACAACCGACATAAAACGCAGCGATATCTCACTCGAAGATGCGCTCAAAGATTTTGAAGAAGGAATCAAGCTCGCATCGGGCATGGAAAAACAGCTCGACGAAATCGAAGGAAAAATCCAGATTCTTATGAATGAGCCAACTCCAATGTCAAAAGATAATCCGCCGCAGTTAGACCTTTTCAGCGATGACGGCGAAGTAAACGGAACCCGCAAATGAGCGAAAAACATCCTGTACGAACACTGAATCCTGAAGTGGCAAGAAAAATTGCCGCCGGAGAAGTTATTGACCGACCGAATGCAATTATCCGTGAGCTTATGGACAACGCAATTGATGCGGGATCAACAAGCATTACTGTAGAAATCAGCGGCGGCGGAATTGAAAAAATCCGCATTATAGACAATGGTTCGGGTATGACCCGCGAAGACCTCGAAAATTGTGCCCGCCCTCATGCAACAAGCAAGATTGAATCCGAAGTAGATTTAATGAACCTTTCGACTTTAGGTTTCCGCGGTGAAGCACTGGCTTCAATTGCAGCTGTTGCCCGGCTTTCAATTCAAAGCGGCGGCTACAAAATGCGCGCTTCAATTACAGAAGACCACATTATTGAAGCAGCCGCTCCACTAAAAGGCACAATCGTTCAGTCAGAAGGACTTTTTGAAAACTTTCCTGCCCGTCGCCAGTTCTTAAAACGCCCGGCAACAGAAGGCATTATGTGCCGCAACACTTTTATTGAAAAAGCACTGGCACGCCCGGATATTGCGTTCCGCTTTGTATCTGACGGGGAGACAAAACTAGATTTACCGGCCGGCCAGTCAATAAAAGACCGTTTTGTTTCAGCAAATAATTATAGCGAAGGTGCAGATTTATTTTACGAGTTCGGACAATCTTCCGGCGGGACAAATCCGGAATGGTCATTTACCGTTGTAATTGGGGAGCCGGCAGTTTCCCGTACAAATAAAAAAGACATTTACATTTACGCAAACGGCCGCCGAATTCAGGAGTATTCTCTGGTTCAGGCCGTAGAATATGGAGCACAAGGCTTTTTCCCGAACGGGACTTACCCTGTGGCGGCCGTTTTTGCACAGGTTCGCCCAGATCTCATAGATTTTAACATTCACCCGGCAAAGCGCGAA
Source organism: uncultured Treponema sp. (assembly GCA_946532115.1). Classification (GTDB taxonomy): domain Bacteria; phylum Spirochaetota; class Spirochaetia; order Treponematales; family Treponemataceae; genus Treponema_D. Next base: position 12,489 of record CAMNBC010000011.1, on the reverse strand, counting down.
GCCCGTTTTTCTGATATTTCTGCACTTCACCATGGTTTGAGCAGCACAATCCGCACTTTTTTCCATCAGTACACTTATTCTAATTTTACGGAAGACAAACCTGCTGACGAGGAACGCGCACAGGAATTTGATTTTCAGGTGCCGGATAGTGGTGCGAACTCGTTGTACGAAAAAACTTCGGCAGGCAATGAAGCTTCTGTACCTGACTCTCTGTATGAAAAACACATTTCGTATAAGGCTTCTGAAACAAAGGCGGCAAACCTCTCTGATTTTCGTTCTAAGTACCTTGGAATAAAAACCGGCGGAAGTTCGCATTCTAACACGGTCTGGTCGCCTGAATCAAAGAGCTCTACCCGCTCTCTGGCTGAGAGCGCACTGTCTGTCGCTGCGGGTGGTGGTGCGGAGGCGGCGGAAAATGGTGCGGTGGCACAGAATAAAAATATCCGCTTTATAGGTTCATGCCTCGGAACTTTCCTGCTTGCAGAAAAAAATAACTGCCTCTATCTCATAGACCAGCATGCAGTTCACGAACGCATTCTTTTTGATAAGCTTATGAATTCTCAAGGCAACTCAGGCCGCCAGCAGCTTTTAATACCCTATAAAATCAAAACGGAATCCAAAACGCAGGATAATCAGCTTGAAAAATTAAAGGATGAACTTACAAGAATCGGTTTTGAGACAGAACATGTTTCAGACGGTCTGTGGGAAATCAAAACAATTCCGGAACGCTGGACCGGCACAGAATATGATCTTCGAACTTTACTTTTTGTAAAACAGGTTGAGCCAAAAGAAATCATCCGTTCAATTGCCGCTATGACAGCCTGCAAAGCTGCTGTAAAAGACGGTTATGTACTCGATGATATAACAGCTGCACGCCTTGTAGAACAGGCATTTACCCTGGAAGATCCTCACTGCCCTCACGGCCGTCCAATTTATACAGTTATCAGTCGTGAAAAGCTGTTTGAACTTGTAAAAAGAACCTAATCTTCAATTACAGCAATTAAGCTGTCTACTTCTGCTTTTCGGAACGATGGATTTTTCTGTCGAACGTAAAGCAGATTTTTATAGGCTCCTGCTGCATCGCCAGTCTGCAGCTGAACCTTTGCAAGACCAACAAAGGCTTCTAAATTTTCAGCATTCATTGAAATTACTTTCTTAAAATTTTCAATTGCATCTGCAAGCTCACCATTTTTTGTCTGGGCATTTGCAAGATTTAAGGTTGCATCTTCATCAGATTCTTTTATCATAAGGGCAGCTTTATAAAATTTTACTGCAGAAGCATAATCTTCCTTCAGCATATAAGCAGTACCAAGATTGTTATTAATACTAAAGTCTTTGCTATCTGCCTGATATGCCTCTGAAAGTAAGGCAAGTGCTTTTTCAACCTGAGAATTATCATCAGCCATATAAAGTGCACTAAGATTTATTTTTGATTTTATATGAGAAGGATTAAGCTTTAATGCTTCTAAGTAAAGTTTTTCAGCTTCTTCCTTTCTTCCTGTTTTTTCCTGAATAAGTGCATAGTTATAGGTGATATTTGCCTGCTGAGAATCATTCAATAAAAAGTCCTTTTCATCATAAGCAATCCAGCCATAACGGTTAGCTTCTTCGATTTTTCCATCATCATATAAAACCTTAGACAGATTATATGAAGTAAGAGTTTTTGTTTCACTTTTTGGTAGTTTTTCCAGTGCTTTTTTATATTGAGCTTCTGATTCTGCATATTTACCATACTGATAGTAAACTGAACCTAACTCCATAATAGCAGATGTATTATCCGGGAATAATTTTATAAGATTATCATATGCTTTTACGCATTCAACAAGATTTCCCTGTCGGTTATAAACACGGGCCTGTTCAATATAGCCTTTTTCATATTCAGGATTGATTTTTACAGAACGTTTAAACGACTCCAGAGCCTTTGATTCATCATTAAGTTTTACATACGTTAATCCAAGATTATATACACTTGGCGGAAACTGATTATTCAAATCAATAGAATGTAAAAAAGAACCTTGTGCATCATCATAACGTCTTAGAAGGTACTGAAGCTTACCCATATCATAATAATAAAGATAATTTGATTCGTTCAATTTGATTGCTTTTTCAAGTTCTGATAATGCGCGTTTATATTCTTTTTTCTTTTGTGCATCCTGAGCAATTATATAATGAGCAGAATCGGTTTCAGCCCCGGACTTTATAAGTTCTTCTGCCAGTTTTACACCTTCATCAATCAGTTTTTGCTTATCGGTTTCATTTACAGCTTCAGAAAGTTTTTTTGATATTTCATCAATTTTTGATTTTTTTCTATCTTCAGCAAGTTTTTCTTCTTCTGCCTTTTTCCGAGCTGCTTCCAGAGACTTTTGTGCAGCATCTTCTGCTTCTTTTTTAAGGCGCTTTTCTTCTTCTGCTTTCTGACGAGCTGCTTCCAGAGATTTAGCAGCAGCTTCATCTGCTTCCTGTTTCAGTCGTTTCTCTTCCTCTGCTCTTTCGGCAGCCTTTTTAGCTTCGGCTTTTCGTTTTTTTTCATCCTTTTTCAACTGTTCTGCTTCTTTTCTGGCCTTTTCAGCTTCTGCCGCTTTACGAGCCTCTTCTGCTTTACGAGATTCTTCTAGTTTTCGAGCCTCTTCCGCTTTACGAGATTCTTCTTCTATTTTTTTTGCTTCTGCTTCTGCAATTTTTCTTGCTTCTTCTTTACGGAGTTCTTCTTCCTGTAGTTTTTTTAATTCCTCATCTGAATTAAAATTCTGATCTGAAGCTGTATAATCTTCTGTACCCTTGCCATATTCATCATCAAAAAGCTCAGAACCAGAAAGTTCCTCTCCATAAGCATGCCCGTTTTTAAAATTACGACCCGCTTTACGACTTTCACTTGAACAGCCTTCACATTTCATCAAAAGAAGAATAAGAATTACAATAAAAATTGCAGCCAGAACACAAAATATTTTCTTTAAGCGGCTGTTTTTCTGTTCTTCTGTAAGGTCTTTCCAACGGATAAACTTCATTTTAGTCGAGTTCTCCTTCAAGGTCATAATCAATCAGATCTTCTGCCCCAGAAGTAAGATTTGTAGAGTCTGAACTCTGCAAAGAATTCGCAACATCTTCCAGAAGCTTTTTGCGCCGCTCATCTTCGGCCTTACGCATATCCTCCAGCAGCTGCTCCCTCATACGTTTTTCATCTTCATAAGCCTGCGCCTGTTCCTTTTGCCTGGCTTGTGCAGATCTTTCAGCAAGTTCAGCCTCGCGCCTTCGAGCTTCTTCCACCCACCTCTCATGCGCCGCCCGCGACTCCTTTTCCAAAGCTTTCATTTCATCAAGTTCTTCCTCACTAAACGTGAGCCAGTCCTCTTCTTCATCAGCCTGAACTTCAGCTACCCTTTCTTCAGCAAACCCATTTTCAGATTCGCTATCAAGGGCTTCCCAATTAGTTTTATCTTTATTCTCAACCTTTACAATCTCGCCGGCAGGTTCATTATCAAACTTTTCCCAATCAGCGGCATTTCCATTATCAGCTTCAACAACTGTTATTTCACTATCATTTCCATCTGAAATTTCTTCAGGTTCTTCACCAGAAATTCTTTCCCATTCTGTAACATAATTATCCTTATTATCCTGAGTAAGAGAGTTTTCTATTTCTTCCCAATATGGCATATATTCAGTCTTTTTCTTTTCTTCAAGACTTCCGTCATATTCTTCCCATTTTGCCTTATTCTGTTCTGCTAAAAGCCTTGCTTCCTCTTCACGCCGTGCAATTTCTTCATCAAGAGCAGCAATCAAAAGTTCAATTCTCTCCCTCTGCGGATCATCTGCGCATTTTGCCACAAAATCAATATAATCTTCTCTTGCAGAAACCAGCTGCCCACCCATTAAAAGTGCATTAGCACGGTTTAATAATGCCCCATAAAAAAGAGGGTCTGCTTTCAGCGCATCTGAATAATAACCTGCAGCCGATGCATAATCCTTTAAGGCATAAAAGGTATTTCCCAAATTATATGAAAGAATTTTTGCGTTTTCAGGCTGAGCCTTTAATCCGCGCTTAAAAGCATCCAGTGATTTTTCATATTCTCCAAGCTGATAATACCCCAGCCCAAGAAAATTATAAGTATTATCAGAAATCTGACCATTCAGTATTTCATACTCCAGTACCTGAACAGCATCTTTTGCATTATTTTCCTTAAAAAGAGTTTCTCCGCGAGACAGACCGGAACTGCCTGTTCCTGCATTATTTCTATTTTGTGCATAAAGACCTGCTGCTAAAAAAAAGAATGTAAATACAAACCCCATAAATTTAATTTTCATATTCTACGACCTTGTGTTTGACATATCGACATAAATTTACTACTCTTATTATCGAGAGATTCTGTTAAGACTTAATCTACAAACACCTAGTTTTGGGAAAACCCTTTATATCCTGGAGAATATATAAAGATGGGAACAATTATAATAATCATCATTCTTGTAGTAGTAGTAGTTTTTCTGGCTGTGCTAATCTTCAAAACTGTCCTGTCTCCAAAAAAAATCGAAGCTGTACCACGTCTTATTAAACAGGGTAAAACACAGAATGCCATAAAAATTGCAAAACAGCTTATAGCAAAAGATCAGAAAAACTATCTTGCGCATTATTATCTTGGTAAAGCCTACATAAAGGAAAACCGAACAGAACTTGCCGTTATTGAATATAAAAATGTAAATGATAATGCACTGTTTGGGGAAGGCATTAATGAATTAACCTTCCGTTCAGAATATTCCCAGCTGCTGCTTAAGTATAATCAGCAGAATGAAGCCCTTAAAAACTTTCTTCTGCTTACAAAACTTGATCCCCGTAATGCAGAAAACTTTTATCAGGTAGGACGCATTTACGAACAGCAGAACCGATATGACCTTGCTCTCGGATTTATGCAGAAATGTGCGATGATTGATAAAAAACATGCTAAAGCTCATGCAGAAATTGGTCTTATGCTTTACAGAACAAAACAATTCAATGAAGCTAAAAAAGAAATTGATATGGCCATAAGGCTCAGTCCTGAAACCTATACTTCATATTATTATCTTGGAAAGATTCTTAAAGACGCAAAAGATCTTCAGGGAGCTATCAAAGCCTTTGAAAAAGCACAGCGTGACCCTGAATTAAAACAAAAGGCTATTATTGAACATGGTTCATGCTATATGATTGCCGGACGTACAGATAATGCACTTGTAGATTTTCAGAGAGCTATTGAACTTGATAAGGATAATTCACAACAAGAAACCCTTTATGCACGTTATTTTCTTGCTGCCTGCTACGAAAAAAGCCGTAAAATAGATAAAGCAATTGAACAGTGGGAAGCAATTTACAAACGTAATAAAACTTTCCGCGACGTTTCTGCTAAACTTTCAGAATATAAAGATCTTCAGGCAAATGATTATCTTAAAGATTACCTTACCTGCAGCAACGAGGAGTTCCCTTATATCTGTAAAAATGCAGTTATTAAGGGACTTGGACTTCAGGTTCTTACCTGTGACCAGAAAAAATGGGGCTGCCAGATTACCGGTGTTAATAAGAGTGACGAGTCCTGGATGGCAGTTAGAAAGCAGGTTGTATTCATAAGGTTTTACAGAGACCCGGAACCTGTAGAAGAACAGCAGATTCATGAATCCCTTGATGAAATGAAATCTCTTAACAGTGTAAAATCTTTTCTTTTTTCAAGCTCGGGCTTTAATACTGCAGCAAAACGTTTTGCAGAAAACCGCCCTGTTGAGCTTATAGAAAAACAAAAGCTTGAAGCATTGCTTTCAAAAGCTGGTGATAAATGAAAATACTCTGTGTCTCCGACTATGTAGACCCTCTCATATATACACAGAATGTTAAGAATGCGTTTCCTGACATAGACCTCATACTGTGTGCCGGCGACCTTCCTATGGATTACGTTGATTTTATTGTAACTGTTTTCAATAAACCGACATATTTTGTATTTGGAAATCACGACCTTAAAGAATATCATTTTTACCATCATGACAGCCATTTTGATGGTAACCGTCCGTCGCGTTATGAACAGTCAATGAACGGTCACGGAGCTACATACCTGGGTTTTAAGAGTTTTATTAACGAAAACCTCTGCTATGAGGATCCTGAAACAGGAAAAATGACTCCACTCCTCATTGCGGGCGCTTCAGGTTCAATGCGCTACAATAACGGACTATGTCAGTTTACAGATTCCCAGATGAAGTGGAAGCTTATAAAACTGATTCCTAAATTGATTTATAACAAGTTAAAATATGGAAGATATCTTGATATTTTCATGACTCACGCCTCACCGCGTCACATTCATGACCACGAAGATCCGTGTCATGTGGGTTTCGAATGCTATAACTGGTTTCTTGAGCGATTCAAACCTACTTATATGATTCATGGTCATATCCATTTGTATGATTTGAGGGAAGAAAGAGTCGGAAAATACTTTGATACCACTGTAGTCAATGCATATGCTCATTATGTAATTGAACTGCCAATGAAAACAACTCATAAGAAGGACAACTAGGATGGATTTTTCAAAAGCAAAATCAGAAGAAGATTTTAACAGAGCACACACAAAAGCCTTTATAAATGAAATTCAGCATCTTCTTTCTCCAGAAGAAGCAAGCCTCATTTCTCTAAATGATGTTAAACAGATGATAAAATCAAATGCTGAAACCTATATCGGAATGAAGGTTATCCCTATTGAAAAAATTGTAGGAAGCGAAGGTCGTTATAAAGATTTTGACAACCGTTTTTTCCCAAAAAGCACACACCTTAAAAACCGCTGGCAGCATGTTGATGAAGCAGCCCTGAATGACATAACACTTCCTCCTATTAAAGTTTATGAAATTGCAGGCCTTTATTTTGTTCGAGACGGAAATCATCGTGTTTCTGTTGCAAAAACACGTGGAACCGAATTTATTGATGCTGAAGTAGTATCTCTTCAAAGTGAAATCAAACTTAGAAAAGCAGATTCTCTTAAGGAAATTCAAAAACAGATTATCAATTATGAAAAACGAGTTTTTTACAGTGAAACAGGTTTTGGCGATATAACCGATTACTGGTGTCTTGATTTTTCAAGTCCAGGTCGTTACGACGTTATCTATAACCACATCCTTACTCACAAATACTACATAAATCAGGGAAGGACTGAAGAAGTAAGTATGGAAGAAGCTATAAAATCCTGGTTTTACAATGTTTATTTTCCACTGGTTTCCATTATCCGCGAGAAATATATTCTCAGAGACTTCCCTGGCCGCACCCTTGGAGACCTCTATGTATGGACAGTACGTTACTGGGATGACCTTAAAAAGAAGTTTGGAGATGACATTTCTATGGATAAGGCTGTTGCAGACTTTAAAAAGCATTATAAGATTCCGGTTGCAAAGAGAATTCTCAACCGTATTAAGTGCATTATTCTGCGCCGTGCCATTACAGATGCCGCAAATGACGCTCCAGATGCATTACCTCAAAAGAATTCATAAATTCATAAGAGAAGTTTCTTAATATTATTAATAAGACTGTCAGGGAAGAACATATTCCTTGACGGCTAAAAATTTCGATGTTAAAATCTAAGATAATGCCGATAATATAGTAATACTATATTGGTTAGGAGAAAACGTTGTTTACCATTGATTCATTCATAAATGTTCCGCTTTACATTGCAGCCGGTGTCAGTGCCCTAATTTTTATCTTTCTTCTTGTTATCAAGCTCAGAAATAAAGCAAAAGTTAGTCTGGCATTTTTCATTACAACAGGAATAATGATTGTCGGCACAATCTACAGTACTTTTACAGGGTTCTATTCATATGTTGTATTTACAATCATTATTGCAGAACTCATACTTCTTCCATATTTGATTATTAAGGCTTTTGTAAATCCAGAAAAAATTGAAGAGAAAAAAGCCGCAAAAAAAGCCGCTGAAATTAACGCTTCCCGCGAAAATGATATGGTAAACAGAGCTGTTATCGAACAGATTGAAGAAAAAAATCAGCGATATATCGAAATCAACAGAAATCTTATTGCTAAACTTTCTACATTCTTTACAAACAACAATAGTATGGAAAACTTCCTTGAATACTGTAATGACCTTATGACAGAAAAGGTAAAGGCAGACGGATGTATTTTCCTTATTGCAGATGATTATGATAACACACTGGCTGTTAAATCCTTCAAAGGTGCCTTCCCTCCTCCATATAAACTGCCGGAAGATCTTCCACACAAGCCTATTCGTGTAGAAACAAACCTTCGTTTTGCACAGTTCCCTCTTCAGGACAATATTTTTGGTCAGATTTTTACAGAAGGCCAGCCGGTTTTGATTACTGATTCTGTAAAAGACCCTCGTGTATATCAGAATGGACCAGAAGAATTCCTCCGCTGCGGAAGCTATATTTTTGCACCTATTAAGCAGGTAGATTCTGTAGTAGGACTTGTAGGTCTTGCACGTAAACCAGACAGTGAAAAATTTACAAAAGATGATTTTGATACTGCAGTTATGCTTGCAGAATCTGTTTCTACTGCAATTAAACCATTGTACAGCTTCCTTGACTATGCAGAACATACAGAATTGAACAAGGGTGGTTCTATTGCTTCTAAATACCAGAAAGACATGCTTCCTGCAAAGTTACCTGTTATTCCGGGACTTTCAATCGGTTGTTTCTCACAGCCAGCTGAAAATGTCTGCGGTGATTATTATGACATTCTTGCTTCAAGAAAAGACCGCATTTCCTTTGTAATGGCTGATATAGCAGGAAAAGGCATGAACTCACTTATCGTTATGATTATGATTCGTGCAATTCTCCGCCTTGCCGTTCACACTGCTCAGTCAGCATCCACGATTATGTCCTGGGCTAACCGTGGTATATGTCTTGAAAGCTCAAAAATTGACCACTTTGCAAGTATTGCACTCATTAATTATGATGCCACTACAAAGCAGGCTGAAATCAGTACTTGTGGAAATAATCCTGTATTCCACTATTCCGCAAGTGAAGGAACAATCAAACAGATTTCTGTTCCAAGTGAACCAATGGGTGTCACAAAAGATACAGTATTTACTAACCTTCCACTCAGACTGGATTCGGGTGATATTATAGCAACTTGTACAGACGGATTACTTGAATCTCTCAATGAAAATGGTGTACAATATTCAATTGAAAACCTTAAGAAGGTTATAGTAAAAAATGCAGGCGTAACTGCTAAAGATATTTCAAATCGTGTTAAAGATGATTTGAAAAAGTACTGTGGTACTGCTCAGCAATATGATGATCAGAGCCTTTTGGTTATTAAAATACAATAATTTAACAAGAATTAAAAAGGAGATTCGTTATGGAACTTAAAATACGTAAAAATGGTGATGTTTATATCATCGACGTAACTGGTGAAATGGATCTTTACAATTCATATAAGCTTAAAGAGCTTGTTATGAAAATGCTCGAAAAAAATGTAAAGAACTTTGTCATCAATCTCGAACAGGTAGACTACATTGACTCGTCTGGAATTGGTGCGCTCATCTACATTTGTTCAACAATTAAAAAGATGAACTTGAACCTTGCTATTGCAAATATTCATGGTTCTGTAAAGAAGGTAATCGAGCTTACTAAACTTATGGGTTACTTCCCTATCGCCAACAGCATTGAAGAAGCCCTTTTGATGGTAAAAGAATAATTTATTTTTATATCATTAAAAATTCAATTAATTAAAGTAAACAGACTGCAGGAGGAACTGAAATGGTTCAGGAATTAAAGGAACTGAGATCGGATGAGAACGACCCTTTGTTTGACAAAACAAATATGCTGAAGAAGGAGTTTCCTTCAGACTTCAGACAGATTCGTTATTTTACCCTGCTGATTGTTCAGTCAGCACCTACAGAAATTAAAGAATTGAATCTTCTTGAACAGCAGATAAGTGAAGTTATTAAGAATGCTGTAAAGCACGGAAATCACTGCGATATTAACAAAAAGGTTACTGTATGGTATTCATTTAGTCCTACACATGCTCACATTATTGTACAGGACGAAGGTGAAGGTTTCCAGGATTTGGAAAAATGGAACGAGTTCAACAAAAAACGTCTTGAATGTCTCCACAATAATGACTTTATGGAACTTTCTAACTACGTTTCATTCCGTACTAAGGAATCAGACAGCCAGGATGGTGGAAACGCTTTGTTCGCTGCATTGGAATACTGGAACGGCGGTTTTGTTTATAATGGAAAGAGAAATGCCGTTGCTATGCTTAAAAAATATCAGCAGAAATTCCATAATGCAAATCATGACGGTGAATAATAATTTCTGATTTTTATATATTATTTTTTTAATAAAGTCTGTAAACTAAAAATTCTAATCAAGGGGTTTTTGGCTTTACAGACTTTTTTTATAGGATAAATTGAAAAAGAGAACTAAATTTATCACATTTATATTTTTCCTCATTTTGCCTTTTTTCTGTTTATCCTGCGGAAAAAAAGATTCAAATACAAACCGTATATATCTGAATGAAAACTGGAAGTATTCATTAAAAGGAGAACCTTATCCTTTTTATGATATTTCTTTAGAAAATTTTAATTCGCTTTATAAACTTCTTGATAATAATACCGGCTATATTTTCTTAAAGACTACATTTACAATTCCACAGACTTTTAAGCATAAAGAAATAGGATTGTGTTTAGGACGAATTAAAATTGCTTCTAAAATTTCAATAAATAGTCATTCAATTGGTAAAATAGGTTTATTCCCTCCTCATGAGTTTACAGAAGGTAATAAAACCTTTGCTTTTAAAATTCCAAAAGAATATCTAAACATTGGCGGTGAAAACACCATTACAATTTGTTTATGGTGTCATGGATATGGAGCTATTGATTCTAAACCTTTTATTTCAGAATATAATGATGCTAAAGAATATGCAGATTATTTTTCATTTCTGCATTCAAAAATGTATTTTATTCTTTCAATAATTCTTTTAATTATAAATTTTATATACCTTTTCCTATATATTTTACGCCGTTCAGAAGTTGAGAATCTTTCTTTTTCTCAAATTTGTTTTTTTACCGCACTGTATCTTACAGTCTTCTACTTTGGAGAATATAGATTTTTAGCAAGCACAAATATAACTTACTTAATGTTTGAAAAATTATTTAAAGGCGCAACATCTCTTTTAACAGGATATATGCTCGTCTGTTTTACCCGCGATTTCCTTCATTACCATGAAAATACTTCAGATAAAATTGGACGATTCTTAATTACATTAACAGGAATTATAATTCCATTTACAGCGACAAATATTCCAGATTTCAGAAACCGTCTGCGAATTGGATTTTTATTTATAATCATTCAATTCATTTTTTTAGGAAAGGTAATATATACCTCAATAAAAAATAAGGACAAACGGCTTATTCATTTTATAATCTGTTTAACTCCATTTTTATTTGCCTTTACATCGCAATTAATTGCAAAATTTTTCTTTAAACAAAAAATAGATACGCTTTTTCTTGCAATAAGCTGGGTTGCAGTAATCTTTTTATTCCTTGGAATTCTTATCATTCATTTTGTAAATCTTGCTAATGAAGTAGAAAACATGAATAAAAATCTTGAACTTTTAGTTACACAAAGAACTGAAGCTCTTGAAAAAGAAAGAAACCGTGCACTTCAGGAAATTGATTTAGCCGGCTTTGTTCAAAAAAGTTTTTATAAAGTGAATACTTCCGATTTATCAGACTGGGATTTGCATATTGCATTTAAGGCTATGGCCGGAGTTTCTGGAGACCTTTATATTTTATTTAGGACACAGAAACATCTTAATGGCATTGGTATTTTTGATATTTCTGGTCATGGAATTGCCTCAGGGCTTGTTACAATGCTTGTAAAAAACATTATTGAACAGGAATTTCAAAATGGAATGGAGATTCCGCTTAACGAAGTAATGACAAAAATTAATGACAGAATTATTCAGGAAAAAGGAAGCATTGAAAATTATCTTACAGGAATGTTAATTCGTTTTAATCAGAATGATATTGAACTTGTGAATGCAGGGCATCCAAAAGCAATTTTATATGATAAAGAATCCGGAAAAATTGAAAATGTTGAGCAGGAAGGCGTAAATCAATATGGTGCCATTGGAATTGCAGATTTTCCCATAAGCTTTGAAACTGTCCATTTCCATATGAATAAAGGCGATGAACTTGTTTTATATACTGATGGAATTACAGAATGTATTAATTCTGAAAAAAAATATTTTGGTACAGAAGGAATTTTTACAGTTTTTAAGGAAAATATTGGTCTAAGTGTAAAAGATCAGGTAAATGCCCTTCCAGCCGCCTTAAAAAAGTTTTCAGGAACAGATGATTTTAATGATGATATAACCTATATCATTTTAAAAAAACTTGTTTAAGTTTTCCGTTTCATTTTCCCTTGACGATTATCATTTTTATAATTATATTTATTTAAGCATTGGGGGTGTCCCGGTTTCGACGGAATTGGGAAATCTTGTACTGCAGGTAGGGGTGA
>CAMNBC010000010.1 GCA_946532115.1 uncultured Treponema sp. | reverse complement strand
TTACAAGTTTAACTGCAAGGAAGGCACCATCATCAAGGAAGTAGTTATCTTTAAGTGCACCGTGGCCTGAAGTTTCCATTGCCAGTGGAGCAACAATACCTTTTGCATTCAATTCCTTCTGCTTGTTAATTACATTCTTGTAACCGCGCATATAGCAGAGATGCTTGAGTCCAAGAACATCCTGCAGGAAGTATGTAAGGCGGTCTGATGTAACGCTGTCTGTAATAATAGTGCTTCCAGGATATTCCGGAGCAAGAATTGCAGCCATCATTGCAATAATAGAGTCGCGGTTGATTTCGCTTCCGTCGCTCAAAACTGCAGACATGCGGTCTACGTCAGTATCAAAAATCAAACCAAGGTCAGCCTTGTTATTAAGAACTGCCGAACGAATTGCTTCCATTGCAGCTTTATTTTCAGGGTTTGGAATATGATTAGGGAACATACCATCCGGCTCAAGGAACTGGCTTCCTGTTGTATCAGCCCCAAGCGGCTGAAGAATCTTATCTACAAAGAAGCCGGAAGCACCGTTTCCGCTGTCTACAACAATGTGAAGACCAGCAAGCGGCTTGTCACCCTTACCCAAATCTTTAAGGCCATCAGCAATCTTACCACGCAGATAATCAGCATAAATGGAAAGTAAATCCAGCTGCTCAACAGGAGCATTTACCTTAGCAGGATTCAAAAGCGCTGCAAGACCAAGAATCTCTGTAATATCTTCATGTTCAAGCCCGCCGTCATCATCAAAAAACTTAATTCCATTACGATTAAAAGGAAGATGGCTGGCTGTAATCATGGCAGCACCATTAAAGTTTGTTTCAGGGAACACAATAGACATAAACATTGCAGGAGTTGTTGCCATTCCACAATCTACAACAGTAGCACCTGCACTAATCATACCTTCAATCAAAGCATCTGCAAGAGCCGGGCCTGTAACACGAGAGTCACGGCCAACACCAATATGAAGAGCTGTTGAATCAACATCAAGTTTTTTTGCAAGCCAGCTTACGTAAGCGCAACCAATCTGCTTTGCAATCTGTGGTGTAAGGTTTACATTTTCGCCTTCTACACCTTCTATAGCAACTCCACGGACATCACTTCCGTTCTGCAATTTCATTAAATCCATATTATCCGTCCTTTATTAACAGTTTTAGTAATTATATTGTGATAAACAGAAAACAACAAGAGTAAACCCCTATGGCTAATATACTAGTATGGTAGTATTGTTATTTTGTGAATTTTTCACAGAATCATAGAGATTTTCACTATTATTTTTTTCTTTTTTTCTTGATAATAGTGAGATATAGGGAGTATAATAACACTATATTATATGAAAGTAGAAAAGCAAGATTTGACTGAAGAAGATATTGCTTATATTAAGCAGTGTGTAAAAGACAGAAAACCTATAGATTTTTTCTGTTACACTCTCACGCCAGATCAAAAGATTAGATTCCAGAAGATCCTCTCTGTTTTCCTTGAAGAATGCAATCAGATGTATCTCTATAACTATCTGTCTTACTGTCTTTTTGAGCTTCTTGATAACGCAAGCAAGGCTAATGCAAAACGTATATACTTCAAAGAAAACAATCTTGATATCAATAATGAAACTGACTACAAAAACGGAATGAAAGCATTCCGCGAAACTTTAATAGAAAATACCCATCATTTTGAAGAAAAACTGGAAGAAGGTGAACTTAGAGTACATCTTCTTCTTACAGCAAATGATATAATTTCTGTTACAGTTACAAATAATACAAAAATTACAGATGCTGAATATGCACGTATTCTGGATAAAATTGAAAGAACAAAAATCTATCAGACTATGGCAGATGCTATGGCTGATATTGACCAGACAGAAGGCTCAGGACTAGGAATCATCACTGTTCTTGTAATGCTTAAAAAACTTGGTCTTGATGCAGAGCATCTTCATTTTGATACTTCAGATACAGAAACTGTTGCAACTATTGAAATCCCTAAGGATTCAATAGAAGAAATCTAACGTTTCGGTTCAATTTTTTAATACTTTTTTAATTTTATTATCTCATTAAATCTGCAATTGTAACGCTGTCGAGATAATTTTCTACCAGATCATCGAGTTTTGTCCAGAGCGGCAGAGTGCGGCAGCCATCTTTTCGGGGACATTCGGCAGAATTTTGTTCAAGACAGGCAACCGGAGCAAGAGTTCCTTCGGTAAGACGCAGAATATCGCCAACCTTATATTCTTCCGGTTTGCGGTTAAGCTTGTAGCCGCCACCTTTTCCATGACTTGCATCAACGAAACCATTTTTTGAAAGCATTGTCATAATTGCTTCTATATATTTCTGTGAGATGTTCTGACGTTCTGCAATTTCTTTAAGAGGTGTACGCTCCTGAGTATGATGTTCAGCAATATCAATTAAAACGCGAAGAGCATAACGCCCTTTAGTTGAAATCAGCATAATTCCTACCTTCCTTATAGATAAGTAGATTATAACAGTTTTTTTTTACTTAGAAAAGTATTTAAAAAAACGGATTTTGCGTTATTATTTATAGGTAATGAGTAAGAAGCGTAAGAATAGTTTAACCGATATACGGCATGAGATTCAGCGTGTACAGCTGATTTTGATTATTGTGACCACAATTCTGATGAGTGTGGGCGGTGCTGTTGTAAATGTAAATGCCAGTGATAAGGCGTTTGATCAGAACCTGGAAGAGACGGCAGAACTTATTACCCGTATCTATGGATTTATGAAGGACGCAAACCGCCGCGACTTGTGTATATGTATGGATTCCATCGCGGACGATCTGGCGGATGTAGACGTTATTTCTATTGTAGATACAAATAATATTCGTCTGTATCATACGAATCACAATTTGATTGGAACCGAATATGACGGAACACATCCGGATTTTACTGCTCACAAAAAAGGCTATTACACAGAAAGTGATATAGGACCTTCAGGCCCGCAGCGTCGTACATATTCAGCCATTTACGATGAAAAAGGAAATTACATTGGCTTTATAATGGCAATTATGCTCAAGACCTCTATCCGTTCGTTCACCTATAAAATAGTGCTGCTGTTCGTTACAGTAACAGTTGCCGCAATCCTTATAGAAATTGCAATATGCCGCGCCTTCTCCCGCAAACTTAAGCGCCGCCTACTGGGGTATGAACCAGATACCTTCTCTTCTATGTTCCGAATCCGGGAAAATATTCTTGAATCTATTTATGATGGAATAATTGCCGTGGACAGCGAACACAATATACAGTTCGCAAACAAAGCGGCAAAAAAAATGCTTGGCTGCGACGATGAGAGCTGCGAAGCAAAAGTGAGCCTTATACAACAGAAAGTGTTCGCCGACAGGTTCCTTACCGAAGTCATTCAAAGCGGCTCCCCGAGTTTTGGCGTACAGCACGAAACCGAAAACGGAACCGCAATACTCATAGACAGTGTGCCGGTAAAAGAAGACGGCGTTATAAGCGGTGCCGCGGCCATTTTGCACGACCGCACAGAATATACAAAACTCATGGAAGAACTCTCCGGCACAAAATACCTTGTAGATTCCATGCGCGCCAACAACCACGATTTTACAAACAAACTGCACGTAATTCTCGGACTCATTCAGATTGGAGAATACGACAAGGCTGTGTCTTACATTGAAAACATTTCTATTATTCAAAGGGAAACTTTGAGCAAGGTTATTCATGCCGTAGACAATGCATCTTTTGCCGCTCTTTTGATTGGAAAAATTGCACGTGCTTCAGAGTGTAATGTAAGATTTATTTTAAGGGACGGTACCCGTTTTAAGTCTTCTGAAATTGCTGTGCCGTCTGAGGCGCTTGTTACAATTGCCGGAAACCTTATAGATAACGCGCTGGATGCAATGAATATGAATCTGAATAATGACCGGCCGCGGGAACTCGAATTCGGGGTATTTACACAACCCGGTGAACTTCTCATAACAGTGCGCGATACAGGCTGTGGAATTCCAGATGACATTAAAGACCGGATTTTTGAAAAAGGTTTTTCTACAAAGGGAACCGGTCGTGGCGTTGGTATGTATCATACCAGACAGCTGGTTGAAAGTCTTGGCGGCACAATAAGCTTTGTGTCAGAACAAGACATAGGAACATCTTTTATGGTACAATTGAAAGGTAAGTATGTATAAGGTTGTAATTGTAGAAGACGACCCTATGGTCGCTATGATTAACGAACAGTATGTCTCAAAGGACAAAAAATTCTGTGTAGTAAAAGTATGCCGCAATGGACAGGAAGCACTAGACTTTCTGCTTGGCCCGGAAGGCTCACAGATTGATCTTGTAATTATGGATGTATTCATGCCATATCTGAACGGCATTGAAACACTCAAAAAAATCCGTGAAAACAAACTCCACTGCGAAGTCATTATGGTAACTGCGGCTAATGATACAGCAACCCTTGAAGAAACAATGCACCTTGGAGTTCTGGACTTTTTGATTAAACCTTTTGCTTACGAAAGATTCCAGGTTGCACTCGAAAAATTTATTACTAATAAAGAAGCCTTCCGAGGTGCTAACGAAACAATTGATCAGAGTTATGTAGACAGCCTGATTTCCAATCAGGTAACCTCACATCCATCCGAGGTAAATCTTCCTAAAGGAATTCAGAAAAAGACTCTGGACCTTCTTACAGAATATCTTAAAGACAAAACAGGCTGGATTTCCGGAGACCAGATTTCAGAAGAAATTGGACTTTCAAGCGTAACAGTGCGCCACTATATGAATTACTTGATGGATATCAAAAAAGTAAAAGGCGAAATAAATTACGAAACCGGCGGCCGCCCAAGCATGCTTTACAAACAGAACTGATTATAAGCCCTTTGCCCAGCCATAAGTACTCAAATACGGGTCAGGACGTACCGGAGCAGAACTTGCATACAGTTCATTAATCTGTCCTTTTCCATCTACCTGACCTATTCTTACTTTTTTGTATAAATGCTGATTTGTGCCTTCAATAGTTACAATTCCTTCCGGAGCAATATAGCTCATTCCTTTTGCAGCAATTCTTACAGGTTCAATATCAAAAGTACCAGCTTTTGAGCATGAAGAAGCCCAGAGATTCACGGCAATATAAGCCGCTTCTACAGGGTCACCCACCGCTTTATTAAAACCAAACTCTGATTTATATGC
The DNA here is from genome assembly GCA_946532115.1 of uncultured Treponema sp. GTDB lineage: Bacteria > Spirochaetota > Spirochaetia > Treponematales > Treponemataceae > Treponema_D. The sequence continues at coordinate 31,159 of CAMNBC010000010.1, read as the reverse complement.
CTGCACAAATTTTCTATTTTTTGCAGTTTCTATAGATTCAAAATAACTCCAGGTTACATAATGCCCTTTTAGCTTGTCTGCACCAATATTTTTAATCTCACTTTCTGAAACTGAAAAACTCATTACGGGAACTTCTTCTGCAGAAGGACCTGAATATTTCAACTGAGAAAAGAAAGACTGATTAGAACTGCCATTTAAAGTATTAATAATTACATCAGGTTTTATTTTGACAATTTCACGAACAACCTGAACAAAATCAGACTCATGCATTGGAACATAAGTTTCACCAACACAAGTGCCGCCAAGATTTTTCAGCTGTGCTTTTATAATCTCATTTGCTGTATGCGGAAATACATAGTCGCTGCCAATAAGATAAAAACGCTTACCAAAATTTTCCGCACAAAAATCAACTGCCGGAACTACCTGCTGATTTGGCGAAGCTCCCATATACATAATATTTGGACTTGCTTCAAAACCTTCATACTGAACCGGATACCACAGAAGATTATATAATTCTTCTACAACAGGTTTTACAGCTTTACGGGAATCTGAGGTCCAGCAGCCAAAAATGGAAACAACCCCATCCTGTTCAATAAGCTTACGTGCTTTTTCTGCAAACATCCGGGGATTACTTTTTCCGTCTTCTTCAACAGGTTTTATCTGATAGCCCAGAATACCGCCTGCATCGTTTATTTCTTTGATTGCAAGAAGTTCTGCATCGCGGACAGCAACTTCACTGATAGACATTGTACCGGTAAGCGAATGGAGAAGCCCGACTTTTACATATTTCTTTTTATTGTCCTTACAGGAAGAAAAACTTAATACTGCTAAAAGGGCAAGTGTAACGCCGCATATTTTATTTTTCATATTACCACTCCATCACCATTCCGCTGTTCCAGTTCCTATAAATTGTCGTGTAAAACCTCAAAGGTCTTCATGCGTCCTTTTCCTTTTACTTCACATTCAATTGGCTCTGTAAATTCAATTCCTTTCTGACCTTCCAGCTCATTCTTTAAGGCTTCTGTAATTCTGATTCCGCCAGGCGTTGCATTAGTTTCCATTCGGCTCGCAACGTTTACTGTATTTCCCCAGACATCATAATGGAATTTTGAAGTACCAATTACTCCGGCAGTTACAGGCCCGCAGTTTAGTCCAACACGAATCTGGAAATTTATTTTCGCTTCTTTGTTATAATCTGCAAGATCCTGATACATTCCCTTTGCGAATTCAACCATTATTCGGGCATGATCCGGATTTGGCTCCGGAACTCCACAGGCTGCCATGTATGAGTCTCCAATTGTTTTAATTCGCTCAACATGCATACTCAGGGCACGCTTATCAAAACGGCTGAATAAATCATTAAGGGCATCTACAATTTCTTCTGCAGTGTGTCCGCTTGAAACATTTGTAAAACCTACAATGTCAGAGAACAAAACTGTTACATTGTCAAAATTTTCAGCTTTTTCAAAATCATCTGTAATTTCAAGATTATCATTTAAAGAAGCTTTAAGTTTGTCTGCAACCTTATCCGGCAAAATTGAACGAAGAAGTCTGTCGGATTTATTTTTTTCTTGAACTAAATCTGCCGTACGTTTTTGAACAAGCCCTTCAAGACGAAGATTTTCCTTTTTGATTGCCTGCTCACGAATCATAAAGAAGGCAATTCCTGCTCCAATCAAAAGTGTACCTACAACAATCCAGAAATCCGGACGCTGCCAGAGATACGGTTTTTGATAGAAGAACATCATTTCATCATTATTAGAAACAAGGCCGTTTCCGTTAATTGCATATACAAGGAAAGAATGTTTACCAGGTGTTAGGTTTGTATAAGAAACGACTCTACCCGGAGCAGGCTCTGTATAATCTGTATCAAAACCGGTAAGCATGTGCGAAAATAAAATACGTTCCGGTGCATCAAAACTGATTCCGGTATATTTAATGTCTATTCGCTTTGTGCCGGGTTTTAAAACAATCATGTCTCTAAAATCTTTATGAGTTACAGAATCGATTGTTATGGATTCTATCTGAACCAGAGGATTAACCGAACTCTTTTGAGTTTTGAGCGGGTCGTAAACTGCTATTCCGTCAACAAGAGGAATCCAAAGCTGACCTGATTTATCTATGATTGCGCAGGCTGTTGAAGTTGCACCATCAGAATCAAGTCCGTCATTTTTGTTGTAATATTTTGCGTTGATTGATTCGCGCTTATTATCAAACAGTTCTTTAATTTCATCCATTTCAAGAGAAGCAAGTCCGTGGTTATTTGTTATCCAGGCATTGTTAGCTTCATCAAACAAAATCTGGAATACAGAGTTTGTTCCAATTCCATTTTCAGAATTTATGGTATCGCAATAAAGAACACTCTTGCGTGTTGAATCAAAATCTTTAATACGGGTTATTCCGCTTCCAGTACAAATCCAGTAATTATTTTCTTTATCCTGTGAAATCTTAAAAATTACGTTTCCTGCAATTCCTTCTGCAGAAGTAAGATGTGAAAAAATCCGTTCATCTTTCATAAGAAAGATTCCGCCACCATCCGTACCAATCCAGATAACCCCATGTGTATCTTTATAAACTGCCATTACATATTCAGTGTCCAGATCTCCGGTATTTTGCTTAAAAGACCGGATTGTTCCATCCTTGTGAATAATGCTTAGACCGGTTGTAGTTCCGACATAATATTCGTCTGGTGCACTTTGAATTGCAACACGAACCTTATTTCCGGCAAGGCCTTCATCCGTAGTCCAGCTTTTTATTGTTTTTCCATCATAAAGAAGCTGCCCGGGTTTTGTATAACAGCTTACAAGAAGTTTTTCATCTGGTGTGGCTTCAACATGACGGACACGGATTCCCTTAGTATATTTTGTAAGAATATTTTCTACAGGTTCATCATCAACATAACAGAGTACACCTTCATCTGTTCCAGCCCAGATAGTTCCATTTGAAAACTGAGCAATGCTGTTTACTGTTATACCAAGACGATGAAGTTTGAACTTTCCCTGAGTCATTTTTCCAATGCCGTTTCGGTCAGTTGCAAACCAGATGTTTCCTTCGCGGTCCTGTATGATTCTGTTGATATTTGAATTAGCAAGTTCCGGCGCGCCAGCATATTCAATAAATTTTCCATTGTTGTATACTGCAAGTCCGTTTTCTGTTCCAAACCAGATAGTCCCGCTTCTATCCTGAAGAATGGTACAAGTTGGAATGTGATCCAGCAGAGTGTTGGTTTTCAGGATTTCAACATTACCCCCGGACATTTTTGCAATTCCTTTGTCACCAAGGCCAAACCAGAACGTTCCCTGAGCATCCTGAAAAATTGCTGTTGCAAAATAAGTTGAATACTTTTCAAATTCATCGAGCTGTTTGAACAGCCCGTCCTGACATATAAAAAGTCCGTTTTCGTTTGAAGTAGTAAGCCAGATTCTTCCGGCTGAATCGCAGTAAAGATGAGAAGTAATTACACCGTTTGCCGTAGTTCCTGCACCAAACTGTGGATTCAAAAGTTTTCCATCAGGAGTAAGATAAACAACACCGCTTGCCGTACCAATCCAGATATTGCCCCGTTTGTCTTCACAAATAGTTCGAACAGAATTATTTGGAAGACCATTTTCTGTTGTATAAATTTTATTTCCGGCCTCTGAAATCTTTTGAAGACCTTCATCATTAGAGCCTAGCCAGATGTCACCGCGCGAATCCTGTAAAATCGTTCTGACAGAGACAAAACCAAAATCTTTATTGGTTACACGATTGAGCGTATTGAACTCTACACCGTCGAATTTTACAAGCCCTTCATAGGTTCCAATATCAATATAACCGTCTCTGGTCTGATAAATGTCATTTGCTGTTGTTCCAGAAAGTCCGTTGAATGCGCTCCAGGACTGATAAACATAATTGTCAAAAAAATTATTCTGGGAATAAGAAAAAGAAGTGATGAAAATCAAAAAAAATAAAGCTAAAAACCTTCTCATACAGTTATTATTATCTACCTTAAATAGTAGAAAAGCAAATTTTTTTGATTTTGGGACAGCTGACATGTCAAAAAGCCTGTATAATTGTATAATGAAAATTATGGAAAAAGAAAAAAAGAGAAAATTACCGCTGGGAGTAAGAATTCTTCTCCTGCCGTTTAAAATTATACTTATAATTCTTGTGATTGGACTTGCCTGGTTTGCATACTGCCGCTTTGACCGGATTAATCCGATAGATGCACTTCCTTCAGATTATGCTTTGTATCTTAGAACTGATAAAGTCTGGAATACTGTTGAACCGCTTTTAGACTTGAATGCAACACTTGTTGCAATGACCAGCCCGGAACTTCAAAAATACCGTGAAACTTATTTAAAGATTAAAAGTTCTAAACTCAGAAAAAATGCGTTTGTGAAATTTGCATTGAAGCGCAGAGTTGATGCGGCTGTTTATGCTAATAAAGCTGATGGTGTGATTACTGCGGACAAAACGAGTTCCAGCAACTTTATTGCCGTTCTGGATACCGGAGTTCTTGCGGGTGCGGCTCGCCTTGCACCATTTGCGCTCCCACACATTAAAAAGCTTCAGGGCAAAATTGAGCTCTGTACAAACCGCCACGGACCTTACTATATGATTTCTGACAACGGCTATGTTGTATTGAAAAAAAATTTAGTTCTTTTCACAAACAGCCGCGACTTACTGGAAGAGGCTATGGGCTTTGCATGCAGCGGCCTCTACAAACCTGCCGAGCTCGCCTCCATGAATGAACAACTCAAGGAGCCGCTTCGGATTCTTGCCAACGGACGATACATGGCGGCGCTTTCTAAAGAAGGTGCTCTTCAAAACTACCTTTCGGCAGTTTCACCGTATCTTGCCGATGACGAATATGCTGTTCTCAATTTTGGAATTACAAACAATGAACTTGATTTGAGCATTAACGTGCCGATGGTGGCTGGGGGCGCGGCACGTGATGAGAACTCTCAAGGTGGTGGGGCTGCACAAAGTGCAGGGGGCGCGGCACGTGTTGAGAACTCTCAAAGTGCCGAGACCTCGCAAAATGGTGGGGCCGCACAGCCGCACCCAGTGGTTGAGCTCTTGCAAAGGGAGTCGCGGGTTCCTGCTCTGCTCCCTAAATTTACGGAGGACGTTCAGTATTACACTTTGTTTTCGGCGGGAAGTTTGCGCGAACTCAAGGAAGCCGCGATGAAGGTTTTACCGCCGGAAAAGAATTTTGGCGACGTCTGGAATAAATCTGACTCCATCTGCAAAATCATTTTTTACCGCACACTAGATGAAATTCTTCTTTCCTGGCCTGGTGATGAATTTGCAATTTTTGGAATTGAAGGAAAATCAGAACCGATTTTTGCAATTAAGATTGCAGACGAAGAAAAACGTCAGATGATTTTTGACCGTATATTTTCTTCCTACATTGTACAGTCAAACGACAGTCTGCTTATAGACGGCGTGCGACTGCCATGCATTCAGCTGCCGGGCTTCTTACTTTCTGTTTTGCAAACACTGGATGTTAATGTTCCAAAACCTTACTACATAGTAAAAGATGACTTTATTTATTTTTCTGAATCTCCGGAAAATCTTGCCGCCATATACAGCAATTCAAATAAATCAAAAAAACTTTCCGGAAGCGATAACTGGAAGCGGGTTTCTTCTAAACAAACTCCCTATTCCTCAGTTTCACTTTATTATAATCTGGAACGCAGTGTTCCTTTCTTTATCAAAGGGAATTCGGTAATGTCAAAAGTTCTTTCACTTTACAATTCCGGTCGCCTAGACTTTAAGATTAAGAATAATATTCTAACCCTTCAGCTGCAGGCTTCTGCACAGGAACTTGAGTCTGCCCGAAAAATTCCAGGCTTCCCTATAAAACTCGAAAACAAGTCTGACGCAATTCTGATAAAGTCAAATGCAAAAAAGAGCAATCTTATTTTCTGGACTGAAAAAGATTCTTCCGTAAACTCTCTGGATTACGGCAATTTCAACAGACAGAAAAAACAGATTAATGAACTAACTTATATTTCTGCAAGTGATGAGAACACTGCAAAATCTACCGGCGGAGAATTATGGGCTGTTACAAAAAGCGGACTTGTTTATCTGTTAGACTCAAAGCTTGAATGTTTAAGCGGTTTTCCTGTTCTTACCGGAACAAATCCTTCCTGTGCGCCTTTTATTTATAAAGACCAGCTTGCTCTTTGTGACGAAAATGGAGAAATAATCTTTGTTTCTTCTGATGGAAAACTCACAAGCCTTCAAACCCAGACAGAAGGCGGAATTAAATCTGAGCCGGTTGTATCTGGTGACATTCTTGCCTTTTATGAAAAGGGATTTTTTGGTGGAATTCATATTTATAAAAATCTTGAACCTGTTACTGTTGAAGCCCCTTTGGAAATGGATGGAATAGCTTACGGTTCGCCATGCATACTAACTAACGGTAGTAAGCAATACATTGCAATGATTACGCAAGCTGGTACTCTTTATATCTGGGAGACAAACGGAAATCTTTTGCAGGGCTTCCCTGTTACACTTCCCGGAGTTTTCTATATAAATGTAAAAGCTGCGGATGGAAATCTTTTTGCTCTTTCTGCTGATGGTGAACTCTGGAAAATCTCTATTGAGGAAAAAACCACACGAGTAAAAATTCCATACTTTACAGCAAAAACAGGAAACCTTAACGTTTGTGATTATGACAAAAAAGGCGGAGAAGAAATCTTCGTATCTGGAGAAGGCAATTCAATTTATGGATTTAATTCTAAACTTGAACTTTTACCAGCCTACCCTGTTTCGGGTTTTGGAAATCCATTATTCATTGATTTGAATGGTGACAATAAAAAAGACTGCCTTGCCATTACCTTAGACAATACACTTTCTGCAGCAAATGTATTAGAATAAAATCATAAAAAAGTCTGGAGTGTAAAAATGAAAAAATATTTTTTGAATCTTATTCGTTTTTTTAAGATAGGAATTATAACTGCCCTCTGTTTAAGCGGAGTTTCCTGTGCAACACTCCAGCAGGATGTTTACACTTACAGCGAAGACAATAACTATATTTACAACTCAATTGAAATTTACGAATATCAGTTTATTAAACTTGATTCTGAATTCTGTCTTGAACCTCAGGCTCCTGTAAAAGGAATCAATAATCTTCTCAAAGAAATAACTTCCTATATCAACTCAACAAAAGTAGCGGAACCTTTTCTTCTTGCACGCCTAAGAGCCTTTGAAGGGTTGCTTTATAAAATGACCGGCAAAACCCGCGAAGCTCAAAACAGCTGGCAGGAAGCCTATGCACTGCAGAAAGGCGACAGTTATGTCCAGCTGCTTTCCAGCCGTCTTTCTAAAAATGCTGAAGAAGCACTTTCTATGCTTGAGGGAACTTTAATTTTTGATTCAAAAAATGCAGTTCTTCAGCTAGAAAAGGGAAAACTTTTTTATCAGCTGAAGCAATATGACCAGGCGGTTGCAGCCATGGACAATGCTTTTATTCTTTTTGATGCAGAAGGCCTTACAGACTACCGTGAAGTTTATACTCCGCTTAGAAACAGTGCCTGGGAGCTTAATAAACTTTCAGGGCTTTCTGATGCTGACTCAAAAATCCTTAATGGAATTGAACTTCCTGAACCTCTTACCCGCAGATTCTGTGCAAGACTTATCTGGAATGAATGGGCAATTAATCAGGGGAATCTAAAACTCCTTACCCGCTATTCAGATAAATATAAAAAATCCGGAAAAACCAGAAGCCCCGTACCTGATGTAGCCGTTGAAGATGAAGATTTTGATGCGATTTTAGGTGTTGTAGAACATGAATTTATGGAACTGCCGGATGGAAGATATTTTTACCCGGATGAAGAAGTAACAAAAACACAGCTGATTTCCTGGCTTAAAAATTTAAAAAGATAGAGTTTTTATGAAAAAAAAATGTGATTTTTTCACAAAAAAATGAAAGTTAAACGTTTAATAAGCGATAAATTTTCTATGAAAAATTTGACATTCTAATATCAATCTGCTATATTAAAGTCAGCTTGTAAATAAGCTGATAAACTCTCTCCGATGTCCAGCAACGCTGGACGGCAAGGTTCCCTTCTAGTGTTACTGTCTGGGAACCTTGTTTTTTTTAACAAGATTCCGAAATGTCATCCTGAACTTGTTTCAGGATCGGAATGACAATGCACCTTACACTTCGCGGCTCTTATGACACGCAAAATACAAAATCTGTTTTTCTTTTGACATATCTTTTACAAGACTGAGCGCACGTGGAATCTTATCATCATCAAGATTTACAAACGGGTCATCCAGAGTTACTGGTGGAACCTCGTCTGTAAAGAGGGCATCAATAAGTGCCATTCTTGAACAGAAGTTTACAATGTCCTTATAGCCTGCACTCAAAAAATCGCTTTCATGGAGCATGCCTGCTTCATCAACTGAAACTTTGAGGTCTGTATCAATTACAAGATTTACGTTTCCACCAAGCATCTTTACATATTTTGCAAAACCTTCTTTCATCGGGTCGCTGTAATTTGCATCCAGTCGTTCTTTTGCCTGAGAAAGCAATTCAAGTGTTTTTGTAAGAATTTTGTGTTCTGCAGTTTTTTCTTCCTTTTCCTGAGCGAGAGCTTCTATTTCAGTTTCAATATCTTCTTTACGTTCAGTGTCGGCAAGATTGTCCGAAATGATTTTTCTGTAGCTTGCAAATTCCGCATTCTTTTCTGTGATTTTATCTGCAACTTCAGAAAGCTCACTGCGGAGATCATCAGCTGATTTTTCAGGTTTTACGAGAGAAGCAAAGGACTCTATGTCATTCTGAGAATCTTCTTCGAATTCTTTTAGTTTCTGTAGAGCTGACTGAATATTGTCTGAGGCATTTTTTATGTCGTTGATTTTATCGTGAAGCTCCTGAACCTGCTCTGCAAAAGAAAGCGCCTTTTGTGTTTTGTACTGAGAAAGAATTTTTTCGAGCTTTTCTTTTGCTTCTTTTTGAAGTTCTGAGTTTTTTGAATCAGAATTGATTTTATTTTCAAGTTCAGAAAGTCTTTTCAACTTTTCATTAAGAGTCTGGATTTCTGATGTCACTGATGAAATGTCTTCTGTTTTACAGAAACGCTTAACAAAGGCTTTAAGAGCCTGTTCATAATCTGCAGAAGTTTTAGACTGAGAACTAAGCCAGTTTTCAAAATCTCTTTGTTTTCTTTCAAGATTTACATACCAGTTATAATCACTGCTAAGTCTATTTAATGAAACCAGATCTGAACCACTTTCAATTCCAAACTGAGAAGCAAAAGCTGTACTTTTATTCGAAATATCTAAACACATTTTTTCTATATAAGAAATCTCATCCTGCAGTTTTTTGATTTCTGTTAGCAGAGCAGAACAATCTGGAGCCGGAACTTTGGAAAACAATCCGAGCAATGCAAAAAGAATAAATGCGCCCAAAGGCCCTGCTGCTACAATCACATTTTTCAGAATCAAAAAGAGAGCTACGGCCGAAACCAGACAAACTGCAGCAATAGAGAAGAAAATAATTCTTTTTGTATTTTTCAGTTTTGTCTGCTGCTGAACCTGAAGCTCGAGTTGCTTTGTGTGAAGCTTTTCTGAAACTTCACCTTCATTCATTTTGAGGCTCTGAATATGTGAGAAAGAACCCATGCACTCTTCTATTTTTTCGCTGGAAATATCTTTACCTTCGAATTTCTGTTTAAGAGTTTGAAAGTTCTGCTGTTCATTTTCAGTAAGTTTTTTCTCACTTTCCTGGCGGCGGAAGTTTTTATATTCATCATCAGTTTTGATGCAGGCTTCAATCTGCTCTTTTGATGGAATGTCTCCGCCAAAATATTCCTGCAGAGCCTTGTACTGATCTTTTTCAGCCTGACTTGCAGAATTGTTTTTGAGGTTAGACTGGACTGTTGTGTATTCGCTGGAAATTGAATCAATAGTTTTGATGATATCTGAATCCGGGAGCTGTCCATTGAAAAAATCCAAAAGAGAATCGCGGCTTGCTTCTGCGGATTTTACATCTTCCTTGAGCTGTTCATAACGAAGCTTGCTTTCATACTTTGCACTTACAGAAAGCTGCTCGCCAAGGAAATCCTGTTTTTCTTTGAGACCGGAAATTTCCTCATCCACTTTAGAAATCTTTTTTTCGTATTCCTCATTCTGAAAAAGCTTTGCATCAATTTCTGTAAGTTTGTTGCGGTCAAAATCAATTTTATTTTGAAGATCAGAAATCTCGCCACCATTACCGCGCTTTGCTTTAAGGGAAGTTGCCTTTGCATCCAGAGCCTTGCTTGCTTCATCAAAACTTGTAACGTCAGCGGCCTCTACAAGATTATTAAGCTTGGCAGAAATATCAGGAGAGCCGGCCGGAGACTCATCAAGAGTAACGTGAACACTGCGCTCGTAAGTATCGCGGTTTACGCCAAAGAGGAAAACTCCAAGATTATTTTCAGGATTTTCAATTACCTTGTTGGTTTTTAAATCGCGGATTTCTACAGTGTCTTCATTTTTTTTAAGACTGAAGGTGCGGCTAACACAATATTCTTTTTCCTTAAAAGAAAAAGTAAGACTGCCACCGTATACCCCGCCTTGCCACGGTGCATATTTTTTCAGTTCATTTTCTTCGAGATTCTTTTTTGTTGTATGTTCCATTCCATAGAACATAGCCTTTATGAAAACCGAGAGAGTTGTTTTTCCCCAGCCGTTTTCCTGCATAAAAGAATTTACGCCGTCTGTAAAATCAATATCAAAATCGTGAAGTTTACCAAAATTAATTACGTGTGCCTTAATAAGTTTCATTAGTTGAGTCTCCCTGCCAGAGCTTTAATTCCGGTCATAATGATTTTTGATTTTTCTTCGTCGGATAAGTTTGAAGTTTCTTTTACCAGACGAATAAACTCGCCCTTGAGCGAAACATCATTTTCATATTTTTGATAATCAATTTTAGTTTCGGTTTTATCTTTAACGCGGATGTAGTAAAAATTGAAATCAGATTTAAGTGCGGCTTCATAAGATTCAGTTTCAATTTCTGTATCTTCAGAAATCTCACCTGTGAGATCTACCTGAACAATATCTTTTGAAGGAAGTTTACTGATGGCTGATGAAATTGATTTCATGATTTCTGAATAATCCACAGTGCCAGTCAATGGCACTTCAACTTCGTGAATGCTGCGCTGAGCAAGAGGAATGAATTTTACTTCCACTGCCCCCGAAGCGCCGCCCGCCTCATCAACATCAAGAAGAACAAAACCTTTTTCACCGCACTCATCAAAACCACGCCCTTCAAGACAGCCTGAGTAACACCACTGGCCGCGGCTATCAAGCTTTGAAAGCTTGTAATCGTGAATGTGACCAAGCGCAATATAGTCGATATTTTTGTTAGTGAGATGAGGAAGAGAAATTACAGGCGCCCCGTCTTTAGATTTGTAATCTGCAATCTGACCGTGCAGCGTCACAATATTTTTTTTGGTTGAATCCAGAGCGAGTTCACTGTAAGAGCTCAAAGGAATTTTTGCACTAAACTCGCGGCCATAAATATTTACATTTCCATAGGAATAACAGGTCCAGCTGTCTTTTGAAAAACGCTTAAGATTTGGAAGATTATCATCATAAGCAAATTCAACGTCCTCATCATGATTTCCACGAAGGTAGAGAAAATCAATATCCGGATTCTGAGAGATAATATAAGAAAAACGCTTTTTGATTGTTTTCTGCTGTGAAGCCTTGGTATCAAAAAGGTCGCCCGCAATAATAACCGCTTTTACATCGTTCTCACGCGCAAAACGCACCATGTTTGCAAAGGTATCAACAATCTCTTTACGACGCTCGTCCGCCTGCTCCTTTGTAAAATGAGTTCCAAACTTTGAGTCGGCATGAATATCTGCACAGTGAATGATTTTCATTTTTTTTATTCCTCTGATTATATTATAGCACATGAGAGTGTCATTTAACGACACTTTGTTATGATTTGTAATTATAACAAAATATTTAAAAGTTTTTTTTAAAATCTTTTCCGAAAACTACATATCTCGGAGAATTTATATGTAGGAGGAAATGATAATGAAAAACAATATGGAACTTTCACCTGAAAAAAAATGGGAACAGGCAACAATTGCAAATAACTTTATCTTTTATAAAGTTATGCGGCACAATCCTGATGTCTGTAAAGAACTTCTGGAAATCCTTTTAGAGATGGAAATAGATCACATTGAAATGCGGGGCGAAGAAACTGTAGATATTGATTTTGAAAGCAAAGGCATAAGACTTGACGTTTATGCTAAAAACAATACTCATGCATTTAATCTTGAGATGCAGGCTTCTGACACAAATGAATTACCGGAACGCACACGCTATTATCAGAGTGCCTTAGATTTGGATGATCTGAATGCAGGTACAGACTACAAAGATCTTAAAACTAGTTATATCATTTTTATTTGTGTACCAGACATTTTTGGTAAAGGACTAGGTAAGTACACCTTTGAAAATACATGCATTGAAGATTCAAATATAAAATTGAAAGACAGAGCTTATAAATACTTTTTCATTGCAAAAAACTATGATAAACTATTAGATGTAGAACAAAAAGCGTTTCTTCGTTTGGTTATCAGCAATGAAAGCACTAGTCTCTTTGCAGACAAAGTTTCAAAACTGGTAGATAATGCAAAACAAAACACACAATGGAGAAAACAGTTTATGGATTTTCAGCATTATATGTCGCAATCATTCCGGGAAGGTAAAGAAGAAAAAGCTGTGGAAGCTGCTATAAATCTCTTAAAAATGAACAAACTCTCTCCTGAAGAAATTGCTCAGGCACAAGGACTTCCACTTGAAAAGGTTCTTGAGTTGCAGAAAGAAGTTCTCGTAAATGCCTGAATAGCTCTTAAATACGTTCAACAAAGTAGATTGTAAAAAAGAAGAGAGCGTTATTACGCCCTCTTCTTTTTTTTTATTCATCGCGCAGGAAGTCTACGGCAAGCATGTTGGAATTGAATCCAACACCAATTTTTGACTTATTACTATTAGCATCTGTAGATTCATACACATCAGCCATTACTGAAAGTTTAGTATCGTAACCTTCATAAACTGCACAGTCTGTCAAAGCATCCCAACATGCATTACCTGAATCATAATAAGCAACCTTGATAGCTTTTGTCGTATTCAAATATGTTGTATCAAGATAAGAAATAACAGGCAATGCGGCTTCACCAGTAGCTGATGGAGTAGTCAATTCAATATCTGTCCAACGACCTACTGCACCTGTTGCATCAACAAGAACTGTCTTTGTAACAGTATATGTATATGTTGAAGAATCCTTTGTCAAATACATATAATACAATCTACCATTACTTGCATCTTGTGCGGTCACATGGAGATTTCCACTGTTATCTACAGCACAGCTTACATAACGTCCAAAATCAGAACTTCCTTCTGGTTTCGAAAGATTTGTCGTTTTAATCCATTGTCCATTTGAAGGAGCTTTTCTTATTCCTGCATGAGCAATTTCAATATTACCTGCAGTCTTATTGTAGTAAACAATAACAGGAGTTTTTGTTACAGGATCAATTACAATATCACTCCATTCTCCAGCCTGATCAGTGAAACTGGTTGGATTATTTGAAGTTGTATCATTACCAGCTACAACAGAATAACCGCCTGTCATTCCTTGTGCAGTTGAATGAATAGCAGTTCCATTTTCGTTAAATTCACCTGCAGTTCTCATTAATGGAATTAAATCCTGATATCCATTCTGCTGTCCCCACTTAACTTGGCTTGAATCTATGGTTGTCGTTCTATGACCAGCTTTGTAAGCAGCATATTTAAGACAACGAGCATAAGAATCATAGTAACTCACATAAACATAATCTACACCATTAACAGGAGAATTATTTTCTCTATTAATTATTTCATTTGATGCATAATATCCTGTCATCTGGAAATTTGTAAATTGTTTTAGAACACTATCATAACCGCCCGAAGAATTTCTTGATGCAGCAGGATTATTATTACCTTCTCTTTCGATTATATTTCTATGATCATTCTCTGTAAGCGATTGAGTTGAATCTAAGGTACCTTTCTTCCAAACATATCCTTCGCGTGCAAGGACAAGACCTGTTCCCCAGGAATTTGCACTATTTCCACCAACCCAATCATCACGAAGAACATAATATGGAATTCCTCCAATAACTGTATAAATTACGGCTTCAGGTGGAATATAGAAACAGTATTCAGAGTCTGTATATAGAGAAATTGCACGTTCTGTACTTCCCTTTATAGAGCTATAAAGTAACATGTCGTCAGATCCCCACAAAGCCATATAATGATCTGTCATATCATTATATGTAAGTATTGATTGACTCTTAGATTGTTGTTTATACAGTTTTCCAGAATCCAAATCGTTTGCAGTAAATTTCTTTAACGTACCACTATGAGGACTTGCACTTCCTTCAAAATAGGTACCTGTATTCCAAACACTCAAATATCTGTCATCTGTCCAGAAGTTGGTGCCGGCGGTGTTGGCAGCAATGCGACCATAGGTTTTAACACCATTTGTTGTTTCTTTTGCTTTGAAGCCTGCTTCGATGTTGTAGCCCTTGGCGTTGTCGTTTTTGTTGTTGCTTGCTTCAATGCCGCCAATCATAAGATGGATAAAGCCTGATTTTGCTGGAGCAGTTATACTGATTGTGTTTGCATCTACGCGAGTTGCGCCAGCAATTGTTTCTGCTCCTGCTCCCACACCTGCCATAGTGCCATCTGCAGCTGTCTTTCTACGAGTAACAGAAATAGTTCCTGTACCAAAGTTGAATCCCTTGATGTAGATTGTGTCTCCGGCGCGTACAGGGTAGCGGCCTAAGCGGGAACGGGTTGCAGGGTTGTTGCCGGCTGCGTCGGTTGAGATTCCGCTGATGTATGGGACTACGTCCATCTGGTAAGATGGCTTGTTGTATTCGGCATCGCTGCTTGCACTTGTTCCTTTTGCAGTTTCGCTTGAAGTATGGGCAGATACAACTTCTGTAGTGGCGTCTGTTGCAGAACCTGTTGCATCTATTGCACGGATGTAAACCTTCTTGTCATTACCCATTGCACCTTCAATTGCAGAAGTATCAATATCGAGCTGCCATTTTACTTTATGTCCTGCCTGACCGAGATAATCTGGAGTTACACGGAATGCCCATGTTGAACCGGATATTGCCGTTGAAGTTGCGTGACTTGTCCAGGTTCCGTTTGCGTATGATGCAAGTTTGTAGTATCCTTTTGCATCTACTGTTCCATTGTAGGTTCCTGCTGCCGGTGTAAATCCATCAAACTTAGCCCAGATTGAACTAAGTGTATGATCATCAAATGCCCAGCCGCGGATAGAAATCTTTCCGGAAACAGACGGATCTTCTTCGCTATCTTCTTCAACTAATTCAATATGACCATTTTCGTAAGAATCCTGATACAAGCTGTTATCGTCATGACTATTCCAGAAGAATGGCTCTACTACCGTGTTTGGAGCTTTCTGGTCTGTTACGTTTACAACAAGGTCATTTATGCGCAGGTAACACCAGTTACTGTTTACACCACTGATTGTATCTTCTGTTGAATCCCAGAAGGTGAAACTCATTGCGCGGTCTTTTTCTGAACCATTTGCAGGAACATAACTTGCATCGCCAACATCGGCATTATCAATTACATAAGCAAGCTTACTGTCTCCTGTGCGGGCAAGTGTGAATGATGCTATATCTGGTACAGCATTTGCTCCCTGTGAACTGTAAAGAGCTGCAACAGCATCAGCCTGTGTTGTGTATGTTGTAGAACTCAATGCCGTAGGAGTTGAATTAGATTCTGCCGCATTATTCAAAGCCATATAAATATCACCGTTACCACCAGTAAATTCCGGAATTACGGCAAACTTATTCTTAATGATAAAGCGTTCGCCGTGATAATCTTTAGTCTTCAAGTCTTTATAGTTGGTCTGTTCGCCAACCTTACTCAAAACGTTGTATTCTACAATTTCTGTTAGTCCACTAGCAGGAATATCCCGGAACTTGCCATCGCGGTTCAAGTCTGTAGAAAGCCAGAGCTTTGTAAGACGAGGAGCCTTGTTCTGAACGCTTACTTCATATTTCTGGGCAGTAACGTTTCCTGCTCTATCGTAAACAAAGGTTACAAGGATTCCAGGACCATCAGGGATGTAGTTACTGAAGAATGAAGCATCATAATTCCAGATGTTCTGACTCTTGATGATTGATTCCGGCATTCCGTCTCCATCATCACCATTTGCCTTTGTAACAATTCCATTGTCTGCCTTTTCAGAACCAGTATTGTCGATTGTCTGCATATAAGCAAAGAATACTTCCTGCGAGCCAGTAGCAGTTGTTGGAGTTGCAAGGGTAATAGTGGAACCGCTTATCTCTTTGATTTTGTGCCAGGTTGAACCAATCTGAACATAGCTGCCTTCGCGGACGTGGGAATCTGTTGTATATCCAGAAAGTGAGTTACCATCTGCAGAAACTTCAAGTTCCTGAATTTCACCGTAGATTGTAAAGGATTCTGCATTTTCGCCTGTTCCAATTGTTACAGTTCTTGTTGCAAGTGCGCTTGTAGAAATGTAATTTGGCTGATTTTTTGCAGTAACATTAGAATCAGTTGATTGTGGAATCATGAGATCATAAATACGAGTATCATCTATTGTTGTTCCCGGATTGCGCATAAAGTAGTAGCTCATACGCTCAAAACCGGCGCCAGTATCTTCTGACTGTCCGCCAATGGTAAAGTAGCCGTTAGAGTTTACAATCTTCTTATCTGAATCTGCAAAAGATTTGCCATTCAAAGTAAGATTCTTGATTACCGGAGCATCATTATCAAAATGAACAAGATATCGCTCATAAGAAGTTGTGTCGGTATCGCTGGCCTTTGTTGCTACAACTTTGAGGGCTACTGTATTTGAATTCAACTTATCAGATGCTGTAAGTGTAGAAAGAGGAATGTCTACTGTGTAAGTTTTTGTTCCGCCGGCTTCAACAGGAGCACCAAGTGCCGCTGTTCCTGAATCAGTAGATGTATTTAATTCTTCCAGAGTCTTTGCATAAGTGTATCTTACTGAACTCAAGCCTTCTTTATCTGAAATGCTGATGCGGAGAACTTTACCACCGCTTAAATACATATCCTGCTCGTAGCTTACAGGAACCTGACCTGCAATAACAGCCCCTGAAGCATTTAGACTATAAATCTTAGCACTGCCGATTGTTGGTGCATTCAAATCAAGCTTAAAGTACTGAGCAGCACTCCAGCTTCCCATTACACCAGTATCATCCATAGCAACGGCACGCACACCAATCTTGTAAACGCCACTGCCAGTTCCACCAATCAGAGCAGAAGGAATCTGAAGTTCATTGTAAGTATTGATGCTGTAGTTCCAGCTGTTTGTACCCTTAACCTGAATACCCCAGAAAGCTGCCTGAGCAGTTGCATCACCAAGAGCGGAAGCATTAGTGAGACCTGTTATATTTGTTGCGTCTTCTACTATTGTGTAAATTGCAGAATTATTGAACTTCAAATCTTTAAGGATTTCAACATCCGAAGAATCAAAGTTACCGTCATTATTTACATCAAGCTGAAGGAATACCTTACCGCTACCGATTGAATTATTATCTTCTGCAGAACCGGTAATTCTTACAGCACCGCTGAGGTTTGAATAACCTTCAACATTTGAAGCACTACCCCACAAACCATAAGGATAAGTTACAGCGGCTTTTGGACGGTCGCCAAGTGGATTATAAATTACACTTATTGCCCCATTGCCTTCCAAAGGAGTATAGCTTTCGTTTCCAAATGTATCTTTAGCGTAGAATACGAATGTAAGTTTTCTGGTAGCATCGTTTTCGCCGTAACCAATTGGAAGAGGTGCTCTGCTGATTCCACTAGTTGTATTAGATATACCATCATCACCAGAACCTTCGCTTGCAGGCAATTTTGGATTAACTTTAGTTCCGTGTGTTACGCCGTCAAGCTTGAATTTCCACGTGCTGACTGTATTACTGTCATTCTGGTTTGTTTCAGAAGCGGCTTTTGCGGCTGCCTGTACGTCAGATTCTGCCCCCTCTTTTAATGTACCATCTTCATTGTAGTATCGGTTATCAACAAGGACAAAACCAATTTCTGCAGCAGTTTCTGGCAAATGCTTGTAGTTGTCGCTTAAAGTACCCGTTAAGGTAATAAGTCCAGTAACCTCTTCGCCGGCAGGGCTGGTAATAGAAAGAGATGGACCTGTCTTGTCTATTGTAATCTGCTTTGTACCAGCACCTGAACGATCAGATTCATCTGTTACTATAAAGTCCAGACTATGAGCTCCTTCTGTCCATGCCTTAGTCATAACATCTATAGGGTCAGAATACCAGGTAGTCGTGATATTTCCCTTGCTTGCATTGCTTGATGGTGCACTGAGGCTTATTGGATCAGAAACTCCACTAACATTAAGAACTATAGATTTTACAGGAACGCCTTCTGTTGTTTCAGCAGTAATTGCAAATACAACGTATTTTCTTTCACTTCCTCCGGCTTCATTTGTAGTTCCAAGAGTAAGATAATTTTCACTTGATGTATTTTGAGCAGCACTTGTTGCAGCATCACCTGTAGCACCGAAACCGTATGCATAGGTCTTAATATCAGGGTCTTTACTGTTTACAATAAAGTAGATTGCAGTAGAATTATCTGACTTGCCATTCTGACCATTAAAGGTCAAATATGGCTGCTTTGTAGCAGCAGTTTCAAATTCTTCGCCCTGACTATCTTTTACATAAATCCAGAGATACTTTTTACCGCTGACACCAAGAGACTTTTCAAAAGCCCCGGCAGTTACAGTAACCTTATAATCATTATTTGTAAGTAAATCTGCAGGACGTGAAGTAATTGCTTCATCAGAAATTACAATTCGAAGTTCTGCAATGCCATCATCATCAGAGATGTTACCAGTTATTTTTTCAAGATTCTTATTGTAAGTCTTTACAGCATTATTTGTGCTATCCCAAGGCAGGTTAGTAAAGCTGAGTCTTGGGCGGTCTGTATTCTGGTCTACAATCACTTTTACAGGAGTTGAATAACCGGTATTAAGAGCCTTGTCCTGAACGGCTACTGAAATCCATACTACAGAACTATCTGGAATTGCAGTTGTGCCGTCGAGTTTTGTTGTATCAATATTTTTGATTGTCCAGTCTACGGTTCCTTTAATGTCATCTGCTGCAACTGAAATAGCCTTCCAGCCTGTAGTTGCATCTTCTTTAAAATCAGCATCAGTTGGAGCAGCTACAGAAGCAGAAGTTTTATCAATCTTGTAATATGCGCCGACAACCTTTTCTATTCCATTAAGTTCATCTGCGCTACCGCTAAGTTCGATTTTTCCGTTTACCTGAGTGTCTTTGGCTGAATCATCAGCATCTTTTATATTTTTCAGCGTAACAACCGGTGGCTTCTGGTCTACGACTAAACTAAACAGAGTAAATTCCTTTGAATTACCTGCTGCATCTGTAACAATAACAGAAACGGCTTTAGAACCTGATAATTCTGTAAACCGAGAACTTGGAATTGTAATTGCCCATTCTCCCGTTTTAACTGCCGAGTCGCCGGTTCCGGTAGTTGTTGCAGTTCCAATTTCTGTTCCTTCGGCAGTAATAGCGGTTCCGATTTTTGAAAGATTTACAGAAGCAACCTTTGTTGCATCTAAACCAATTTTTGCCGGAGTTGTATCTGTATTATAATTATCGTTAAAGTCTTTAGCAGTTACCTTGAAGGTTACAGGATTCTGACCATTAATAAGTTTAGAAGCATCGCTGCCAAGAGATTCTCCATCAACTGAAAGAAGAGTACATTCTTCAGGAGCTGTTGTATCTACTGTATAAGACAAAGCTGTGTTAGATGTATATGAAATATTTCCAGCCTTATCTACGACCTTAATATAAACATTACCACTACCATCATTAAAGAAAATATCTTTGGCAGTTGCTGTCAATGACTCGCCTGAACCTGTATGATCCATCTTTATCCAGTCAAGGTCTGCAGTCTGATTTGTAACACCAGCAATGTGGTTATCATTTACAAAATAATATACAGAATCTGTATTCTTTTCGGTAAAGCTGATTGATACTGTTCCTTTTGCTTTTGTTAATTCAAGAGAATGAGTTCCCAATTGCGGTACTGTGGTATCAATTGTTACAGATATAGTTGAACTGATTGCTTTATTACCGGCATTGTCTTCTACTTCAAGAGTGAAGGTGTATGCGCCGTCTTCATAACCTGTAAGAGCTTTTGAGAAGTCACCAAATGATGTCCCAGCTGTTGTAACGTAGGCGAAACCATCAGCTGTTGTTATATCGATATCATCCTGAGCAGTACCGTCTTTTGTTACTTTGAGTGTTGCAGACTTGAGTTCTCGTTTTGCATTTTCTCCACGTCCATCGTGCGCATAACCGCTTAAAGTTACATTTGCAAGATCTGATGCTTTTAGGTACTTACCGTTTACAGATTCAGAACCAGATTCTGTAGTCTTCTTAAGTTCAAGATTTACCAGCGGCAATGTCTTATCATACTCATAAGTGTAGATTGTTGAATCTGCAGCGGCATTGCCAACATTATCAACTCCGGCAAATACAATGTAGTTCTTACCTTCTGTAAAGCCGCTAAGCATTGTATTTAGAGAAGCAGCTGAATAACCAGTCTTTACAGCCTTTGGAGATGCAGCTTCGCCTTCAAAAGCTGTCTGATATTCGGCAAGAGTTGTCTTACCGGCTGGAATTGCTGGCTGTGAATTGAAAATCCAGTAATGAACTGTACTTACACCACTGCCATTATCTTCAAATGTAGCGGTAGCCTGAATTGCATCCTTATTTGTGATAAATCCGTCTGTATATGCAGTTCCACCGAACTGTACATCATTATTTGCAGCCGGAGCAGTTATATCGAATTTAATTGTAAAACTCTTTGAATCTGCAGCAGTACTTACATTCTGGGCTTTATCTATTGCAGTAATTTTTGCAGATACATCGCCTGTCCAGTCCTGCCAGGTATCTTTTGGAAGAGTGAAAGTAAATGCACTATCAGAACTTTCAAGAGTTGCGTCCGGAGTTCCACTTGTATTTCCAAATTTTGTTAATTCAAGTTTTACTTTTCCTATTCCTAGTGTATCCTTTGCTACTCCCGAAACCTTAAAATCATGCAGTTTATTATTTATATAGAAAATATTTCCTGCTGCATAAGAATCTGCAATTGAATAACCAGCTTCAACAACTGGAGGTGTTTTATCCATCAAAAGACTGAATACAGGGAATTGCTTACTATTACCAAAGGTATCTTTTACAGTTACATAAACTTTCTTTGAACCATCAGTCTGAGGAATATTTTCTTTTGGAATTGTGATTGTCCAAATACCCTGATTTGCATTTGTTGGAGTAGTAACTTCGGTACCATTTATTTCTGTAGCTTCAATTTTTGTAAGTTTTACAGACTTAATTCTTGAATAATCATCTCCGGTTTCGTTACCATCTGCCTTTCTATTGCTGTTATAATCACTTGCTTTTACTGTGATTGTTACATCGTGCGCTCCATTTACGAGATATGAACTGTCTAACGCAACACCGTTTGCTGCAGCAGATTCAATAGTACATACATCTGGGGCTTTTGTATCAACTTCGTATGTAAGAGGAGCTTCAAGGTATGCAACGTTATCAGCCTTATCAACAACCTTGATGTAGACCTTACCATGACCATCACTGAAAGTAAGGTCTCTAGTAGCGGTTGTACCATTTAAGGACATTTCAGTCCAATCAAGAGTTGCAGTCTGATATGTTGGATCAGTAACAGCTGTTTTGCTGTAATCATTTACATAGTAATAAACTGCCTTTGGATTAGCTTCTGTAAATGTAACTTTTATTTTTGCATTCGAAGTTTTTGAATTGAATTTTGTTTTATCTGTTGTTTTTGCCGGTAAATCTGTAAACTCCGCTGCAATACTACTTGGCGGAGTCTTATCAACAATCATAGAGGCAGTGCAGGTTGAAGTTGAGGCTGGAGATTTATCAGCCATATCTTTTACTTCTAAAGTAAAGTTCCAGGTTCCGTCTGCAAAATCAGCAGCTGCAAGAGCTTTGCTGAAATCACCAAATGTAGTACCAGGTGTAAGGTTTCGTGTAATTTCTATCGGAGTAGAAGTATCACTGCCAGCTTTTTGTGCGGTAAGAGTTGCGGTCTTAACGTTACGGCCGGTAGTTGCTGTACGTCCGTCGTGTGCATATCCGCTGATTACAATTCCATTATTAGCAAAAGAAGCTGCATTTACATACTGGCCGTTTACATTGAGTGCCAGATCTGCTTCTGGAGCGGCCTTGTCGTAACGGAATTTATAAGGCACTTCAGTTGTGTTTTCAGCATTATCAATTGCTTTTACATAAACTGTATGCTCTGAAGTTTCATCATTTTCTTCAAAATGATTTAGTGCGAATTTGTAGTTCCAGTTTGAAGAAAGTGGGAGTTTTTGATAATCATAATTATCTATTTTTATGCTTATTTCTTTAAGTCCTGAACCTACATCACCTGCTGTTCCGTTGAAATAATATTCACCTGTACCAGAAATCCAGATTGGAGTACTTGCATTAAAATCGGGAAGCTCTATAGTTGGTGGAACTATATCAAAAATAACAGACTTAGATTTTTCTGTTATCTTTCCTGTTTCAATTGTTTTTCCAGAACCGTCATAAGCAACTACTGTATGGACATAATTTCCTTGAGAAGTAAAAGATGGTGTACTCCAGGTGCCATCTGAATCTTCTGCAGTTACAATTGAAGTAAGATCTATATCAGCAATTTGTTTTTTCGGATCATTTACATCTACAGTTTTTATAATAAGTTTTTTAATTGTATTTGCATCAGATACTTTTCCAGACAAAGTATAAGAAACAGCATTTGGATCTTTTATGTAAATTGTACCATTTTCTTCTGGTTGGTCATTTTCTGAATCTGTACTCTTGAATACTTTGAGATCATCAATTACAGGTGCACTCTGGTCAACCATAAAGCCTACGTGCTTTATAATAGATTTGTTTCCAGCATTATCATAAAGATATACCCAGAAGTATTTCTGGCCTTCGTAGAGTGTTTCAGGAGTTTTCCCATCAATTGTAGATTTAACAATTCCTTGCCCACCATTTTTTCCATTTCCTAAATTCAAAGGAATATTCCAGTTTCCACCACTTGGATTTCCATAAGATATAAATTCAGAATCAGCAGGCTGGTTTTCATCTTCCGTAAATGCATAAAAGAGTTCACGAAGACCTGTTGCAGACTTCAAAATATCATCTGCTGCCTGGCCATTAAATGGGTATGCAGTTCCGCTTATTGAACCAAGACCATAAAGAGTTGAATCCAACGTTGTAGCAGTTTCATCCAAACTATCACCATTAGCAAAGTTTATTTTTACTCTTGGTGGCTCTATATCAATGCTTACAAGAACAGTCTGTTCATTCTTTTTTGACCCATCATCTCCAAATGCAGAATTATCGACCGCTATAACAGTATAGGTATAGTTTCCTGATTCAAGTAATGTTTCTCCGTTTGCATTTCTTGGTAAATCAGTGATTTCCCAAGTACCATCTGTAATATTATCTTTGGAAATGTTGAGTTTTAATCCTAAATCAGATCTTATCTTTCCATCTGCTGAATCCGTATAAATAGTATCACTTTTTTTCTGCCAAATTTCAAAAGAACTGAGCCCTGTTCCATCAGAAGCCGTTCCTTTTATATTAAATTTTTTTGCGGCCTGGAATTCTTTATTTGTAATATTTGGTAAATCTTGATATACAGAATCTACGCCAGTTCGGTAATATGATGAAATGTTTACCGATGGTTTACTTTTATCGTACATAAATTCCTTTTCTACCCATTCACCAATATTACCTACTTCATCAAATGCACGAATATATAGTTTCTGAGCCCCCTCTTTATTAAATGCGTAGGAATGCTTTTCAACGCGTACCTCTTCTTTCAAAGAAGAACCATTAGTAACATCAACAATATTTGCTGAACTCTTATTCTTATCAAAAGTGTATTGAATCTTTGAGATTCCACTTGCCTTTGTGCTATTCTTATCATTTTCTGCAGTATCTGCAGCTTTTGCCTCAATTATAAATGAATCTTTTTCTGTATCTGTATTACTAGGTACTTTAATAGAAGCTACATCCACAACCGGCTTAGTACTGTCCACATAATACTCAAATACGCGTTCGCCTGCGTTATCATTTTCATCAGATACGGTATAGGTAACTTTGTTTGAAGTGCGGTTTGCAGACGGGGTAAAGGTATCTGTAAATGAATGATCATTCAAAATTGTGTTATTCGGATTATCTGTAGTTGGGAATTTCAATGTCACCGCGTCACAGCCATCTTCTTTACGTGTAACTGTGAAGTTTTCATATCCAGAATCGATTGAAATGACATTTGTAATTGTATTATTAACTCTTGCTGTTTCTGTAAGAGGTGCCAGTGTAATTATCTTATTCTGCGGTATTGTTTCGGAAATTGTAACTACAGGAGCGGGGCTTGAAACGAGAACCCAGAATTCTTTAGCTGTAGTATTATCATACTTATCTGTTACAGAAAGGGAGAACTTGTACTTTCCTGGAATTGTTGGAAGGGTGTAGCTCAGAATGTTTTCTGTTGGAGTTCCGTTGATTTCCTGATTAAAACCGGCCGGCTTTTTTAGATTCAAACCGGTTTCTTTATCGCTAATTTTAAATTCGTATGATTTTATTCCATCATCATCAATTATACGAATCTGCAGAGGGCTTCCTGTGGTAAGAATGCTCTTTTTATTCTTTCCGGCAGCTTTTAATTCTGCATTATTAAGAGCATCTTTAATTTCCTGAGGGCTCTGGAATTTAAGAGTAAGATCACTTGCAATGTAAGGACGAATTACCGGATTATCTGTAGACTGGTCAATTTTGTATTCATTGACTGTTTCTGTGAAGTTTCCGGCACGGTCTTCTGCATGAATCTTAATTGAAATATCCTTTGCGCCATTTGTAATAGCTTTTGTATCAATTATAAAATCTTCTTTTGTTGGATTTGAAAAATAATGTTTTTCTGTAATTGTTTGTGGTAACTCCTCTGCAACAATCTGCCACCATGATTTGTCTTTTTCAACTTTATCATAGTCATCAATTACAGAAACCTTCATTATTACATTACCGTTTAAATATTCATCAACCGGGTTCTGCTCTTCATCTTCCGGATATTTGTAAGCAACCGGCAGCATGCTGTCTACGCTGATTTTTGGTCCATCAATATCATAAAGAACAGTTTTATTATATACAGGAGTTGTCATTTCATCGAGATCAGAAGTTATCTCAAAATCATAGGTGGCACTCTTAGTCTGATCAAAGCCAACCACGTTTTCTTCTGTGGAGTTTACAGGGCTTATTGTATATTCAAAACCATAGGTAATAAGATATTCAGTTGCCGAAATTTTATCTGCATCTGTAAAGGTATATTTATAGATTTCTTTAGAATCACCTGCATCTTTTTTACATTTGATTTTGAGATTAGGATATCCGTCCGGGACTGCAACGGTACCTTTTATTGTAAGGCTTTTTCCCTTTTTAAAATATGAAATTGGTTCTGACGGACTTACAATGTCTACTTCCGGTGCAATGCTCTTTGCTTTAAAATTGATAATAAACTTCTTGCCATCAAAAGAAGGAAGAATTGTATTTCCTGCTGTATCGCGACCTTCTACACCAATGATGTAGGTCTGGCCATAAACAAGATTTACATTTTCGCCGGCAGCATTTTTGCAGAGAGTTTTTGTGATTTTTGTAAGGAACTGTCCGTCTCCCCTCTGGCTATATTGAGAATCTGTAGGATAAAGTCGTTCTGCGCCGGCAAGCTCTTTTCCATTTTCATCGCAGGCAAGAAGATAAACTTTCATGTTGTCTGTATCAAGAGAGATTTTATCCAGACCTTTTGCAAGCTGAACTGTAAGTGCAGTATCATTTTCTACTCTTGTAATCGCACCAAGAGCAAGACCGGAAATTGTATAAGTAGGACTGTTTTCCGGATTAAGTTTTAAAATACTTTCAGAAATCAATTTTCCTTCAACAGAATTCCAGATAGAATTTAAGGCTCTGGCATCTATAACTGCTCTTCCGCCTATATAATTATAGGTTCTGCTTTTGATATGATATAAATCTGGAACTTTAAGATTAGAACCGCCGTTATTTTCAAAATCATTTACAATCTGTTCCCAGTCTGTCCAGAGGATATAAGAATCTTCAACGTTTCCTTTATCATCAGCCTCAGTTCTCTGTCCGGAAACAGGATAAGCTCTGGCACCATCATAAGCAAAAATTTTACAGATATATTTCTTTTCTCCTACTTTATCATCTCCGTAAATTTTTGAATATGTGTCATCTTCTGTATCAAGGAATTTTGCAACATCCAGAGAAATTGTTGGAGGAATATTTTTAATGATTTTTGTTTTTAAAAGTTTTTCAGGTTCATCTTTATTGTAGAATTTTACTTCAAGGTACTCTACATCATTATCATCTGCGGCTTGCCCTTCAAAAGTAAGGAACTGACCATAAGATTCAATTTTTTCTTCCGAAGCCGTTACAGGAGAAGAAGGTCTTGAAAGAATAAGAACCGGAGCGGTGTTATCTATAGTATACGAACGGGTAATTGTAGATACGTGCTCACCTTTATCTTTAATTTCGACTCTAACATCATAAATGCCATCGATAAGGTCAAGACCATCTGGTTCTGCATCAGTTGGTGCAAACGGATTGATAACAGCAATCCAGGTACCATTTTCCTCTGGAGTTGGAGGAAGTGTAATGCTGCCATTAACTTCTACAGTTCTACCCTGAGAAGCATTTGTAAGATACACTTTTACGCCACTTAGCGCACCATCATCTTTCCAGGTTCCGCGAATTGCAAATTTTCCACGGATAACAGCATTAGATTTTGGATCAGAAGTATTTTCTGAAAATTCTATTGCAGGCGGTTCTGTATCAACAGCGGAACCAAGTCCAATATCAATATCGCAGGAAACAAAAAGTAAAGCAAAAACAGTGACAGTTAAAATACAAACAATACGACAACGTTGTAGTAGACTTTTTACCATAACTTTAAACTCCAGAATACATTTTGATTTTATTATTATCGGAAGAAAATAGCAGGGTGTACAACTTTTTGTTATTTTCAATTTTAACACTCTATTGTAAAAAAAACAAATTTTTTGTAAGTTGGAGTTATGATTACAAAAACTAAGAAATTTATTCTGATTTTTTCGTCGATTTTCTGTGCAGTTCTTATCTGTACAGCATTATTTCTTAAATTTTTTCCAATTTCTGAAAGTAATCTGATAGCCTTTTACCGCGTACCAGAAAAAGTACAGACGGCGGTAATTGATTTAATTAATTCTAAATCAAAAAATACAAACAAAGCCTTTGAAGCACTGGTTCTCGACAATTCAATTTCCTTAGAATCGCAAAATAAAATTATCAAAAAGTGCTCCTGCCTGATTTACACAAATGATTCCGCTACAGAAAAGTTTCTTAATACCAGAGCACTGCCAGTAGGACTTTCTGTTGCAAACGGATTTCCAAATTCTATTGTAAACAGCCTGAAAATCAAAACTAATGGCGAAAATGCTGAAAAAACAATTAAAATTATTCCTTTTCTTTATGATTTTTATGAAATTGATATAAATTATCCTATTTACAAGAAAACCGGAATGAAGTCGCTGGATGTCTGGAACGACCTGCTTGAAGCCGCTTATTATGAAAAAGCATTTTCAAAGGCTCCGCTGATTCTGCCAGTTGCAGACGACAGAGATTTTGTAAACATTATGGGGCTTATTGCAGAAGCACTTTGCGGTTACGAAGCTTATGAGAAGATGACAGAAAAGTTTGATATTGAAGCTGCCCTTGCAAGTGACCAGCCGCTTGGAATTGCAGCAAAAGAAATACGAGGACTTTTAAAAAGCGGAATCATTCCACAGGATTCTCTCAATTTTAAGACAGACGATATTCTTTTTTATATGGATTATGAACTAAGCGGAATTAATTTTACAACCCTTTCTCAGCACAGAAAGATTTCCAACAAAATTGCAAACAATTACACTTCTATCTATTGCCCTTCAAAAGAATTCACCCCAGACCGAAAATTTGCCGCAGAACAGATTTCTGTAAGCCTCTTAAAAAATAATGACAGTGCAAAACAACTCATTACAGACCTCACAGACAACTTACAGTCAGAACTTGCAACCCGCACCGGCCTTTCCCCAGTTCAAAAAAACTGCAGCGTCCCAGACCACCAGGCCGACGACGTGCGCTTCTGGCTCGCAGCATCCAAAGGCCCGGTAATGCCACTTACTAATCTCATTGGTAGTGAAGATGACATTAAAAGCCTTGCTGACCGTTTGCGGGACCTAGTGAGGGAAGAATAAACAGGCTGCTAACATAATAAGAAATCTTAGAATTTATTGGTTCCGCGGAATTATTTTTTTGATATAACAAAATATTTTTAATTTTTTTTCTGAATCTTTTCCGAAAATCCCGCCTCGCTGCAAATTTATATATAGAGAGTTTTCTATATATTTTGTTTTAAAGGAAGAAGAAATTGCAATTGATTATGGTAAAAAAGCTATAAGGCTTGATGTTTATGCTGTTGGAAACAAAGAGGCATATAATCTTGAAATGCAGGCCAGTGATACTAATGAATTGCCAGAACGTTCAAGATTTTATCAAAGCAGTTTGGATCTAGATGATTTAAATGCAGGTACCGATTACATAGACCTTAAAACAAGTTATATAATTTTTATATGCGTACCAGATATATTTGGGAAAGGATGGGGAAAATACAAATTCGAAAATACTTGTATTGATGAAAACAACGAGATTATAAGGCTTAATGACAGAGCGTACAAACTCTTTTTTATTGCAAAAAATTATGATAAAATATTAAATGTAAAGCAAAGAGCCTTTCTAGAACTTGTTACTAATAACAAAGGTATTAATAGTTTTACAAATAGAATCAAAGAACTGGTAGAAAAGGCAAAGCAGAACACGCAGTGGAGGAAACAGTTTATGGATTTTGAACATTACATGTCTCTTTCATTCAGGCAAGGTAAAGAAGAAGGCGCCAAAGAGAAAGCCATTGAAAATGCCCGAAAACTTCTTGCTGATGGAAAATACACTGCGGAAGAAATTTCTAGACTATTTAACATTCCTGTTGAAGATTTTACAGTTGATGCAAAAGATGAACAATAAGACTAACTAACGTTTGTTAGTATTATTGACAAAGAGATATAAACACAAAGAAGCGGATATTTTGTAAAGAGATGACAATAATTATTGGGCATCCCTTAATTATTCACTTGTATTTTTCTTTAATGCTTCAAGAACAAGTTCTAATGGGGCATTCATTTTTTCAGCGGCGAATTCAGGAGTCGCTTTGAATTCTTTAACTGCTATTACTGCATCTTCTATAGCTTGGGCTGCTTTTCCAGCTTCCATTCCATTCTCAAAATCATAGGTTCTTTGTCTTTCCCATTCCATGTATTGATGCCTCCATTGAGTATTGTGTTTAGCTTCTTCGGTCAGCTCTTCAATCCGTCTGGTAAAATTGTCGCTGGCTTTCTGGCCAAGGACAAGCTGTAAAAAGGCTTTCTGCTTTTCGTTCAATATTTTAGCACAGTTCTGGGCAATAAAAAAGTATTTATAGGCCCTGTCATTAAGATGAATGCTGGTATCTTCACGGCACAGGTTTTCAAAACTGTAGCAGGCCAGTCCTTTTTCAAAAATATCCTGAATGCAGATAAAGATTACATAAGAATCTTTGAGTGCTTTGTATTTCTCACCAGACTTCAAGCAGTCAACATCAATACTCCCCTGGTAGTACCTTGCCCGTTCGGGTAGCTCTTTTGAATCAGCGGTCTGCATCTCTAGATTAAATGAATGTGTGTTATTTTTAGCATAAACATCAAGCCGTATTCCCTTGCTGCCAAAATCAATTTCGACGGTTTCTTCGCCACGCATTTCGATATGGTCAATTTCCATCTCAAGTAGGATTTCCAAAAGCTCCTTGCATACATCCGGATTATGCCGCATGATTTTGTAGAAGATAAAGTTGTTGGCGATAGTTGCCTTTTTCCATTTTTGCTCGGGGGTGAGTTCTGATTCGTAAGTGTTAGACATAAAAGTCCTCCATAATTTTCTTGTGGGGCAGGCGGATTTACAATCTGCTTAAACTGCCCCTCAACAAAAAATGGAGACACTTTTTCAAAATGCCGAACTTCAAGATTAGGGAAAAAGTATCCATATATAATATACGAACTGATATGCAAAAAAAGGAAATGATTTGGGGGAAATTTTGAAAAATGTTCATTTTTGTGTGAAAGTATATTTGTCAATGCCGGCGAGAAATTTACTGATTATCACCGGCAGCGACAAAAAATCAAATCTGTTGGAAAAGCACCACTGACAATAAAAGTGTTAATAGCTTTACAAATATAATCAAAGAACTTGTTGAAAAGGCAAAGCAGAACACGCAGTGGAGGAAACAGTTTATGGATTTTGAACATTACATGTCTCTTTCATTCAGACAGGGCAAAGAAGAAGGTGCCAAAGAGAATGCTGTAGAAAACGCTCGCAAACTTCTAGCTGATGGAAAATACACTGCTGAAGAAATCTCTGAATTATTTCAAATTCCTGTTGAAGCTTTTACTGACAAAATAAAGGGATAATAAAAACAAATATGTCATCTTACGGTATTGACACTAAAACAGTTTATAAAAACTTCAAAATTAAAAACAAATAGTGTTTTTCTATCATAATACCTAGAATATACAATACTATTGTTAATAATATGGAATATTGACTACTCTAATTTATTATAGTACTATTAAAATGGTACTTCGCAGTTAATGGCGGTCTTGTCTCCGAAATTCGACTACTTGCAGCAATGCTTGTAGATTACTTATTTCAGGAGGCAGCTATGACGTTATATGAATTTCTGGATTTACTGTTTACAGCAATTCCACTTTTCATAGACATTATTCAGCGCCTTCTCCGTAGACGGACAAAAGGTAAGAATAAAAAATAGCCCCGCCACAATGAAGTGCACCCCTAAAGTTGGACAAATAAAGTTCAATTTTAGGAGGTGCATT
>CAMNBC010000009.1 GCA_946532115.1 uncultured Treponema sp. | reverse complement strand
AAACATTCGCAAGAATGGATGGGCTACTAGCTCAGTAGGTAGAGCAACGCCCTTTTAAGGCGTGGGTCACTGGTTCGAATCCAGTGTAGCTCAGTAAAAGGTTTCTGGCTTCCAGAAACCTTTTTTTTGTTTAAATGCTTGTAATGTAAGGATTTACGGGTGTTTGAATGATGTATTTTTCTTAAATTTCTTTAGTTATCCCTCCTCTGGTGGAACGGAAGCTAAAGCCTGAAAGGTTCGATGGTACCAAAAGAGGTACCAAAGATGGTATCAAGATGGGTACCAACCTTTTGTTTTTTTGCGTCGCTTTGCGATGCGGAAGGAGGTTTTATGCAGGCGTTCTATCTTTCTAGAAATCAGCATGGTTATTTTAGGGTTCGCTTTCCGGATCCTGTTACTGGTAAGCTTGGTAAGGCGAAGAGTACGCATACTAAGAATCGGCAGCAGGCGACTCTTATTGCGGATGAATGGTATCGTAATGGGCCTCCTGCGGGGCGGTCTTGTGAGCGGACTTTTTCTGAGGTTACTGCCGGGGTGGACCTTGTCTCTCTTGTTCAGAGGCTCTCGCCTTCTGAGGCGGTGGAGCTTTCGAAGCTTCTTGTTGAGCGGTTTGGGAATTCGGGGTTTGTGCTTGATGAAGTGAAAACCTTGAAGCCAACTTCTGACTTTGTTAGGACTGACGAAAGTGAATGTGTTGAATCTGTTGAAGTTGCCTCTGCTGCTAATGATGATACTGCTGAAGATTGTGAAGATGTTGTAGAAATTTCTGAGGCTTGTGAAAATGCTGCTCCTGTTGTAACTAACGATTGTAAGTCTGTTGTTTGTGAGAGTTCTGTTGATGCTGGCTCTGTGGACTTGAAGGCTGTTGATAAAAATGTTTCTTGTGACCTTGTGTCTTGTCCTGAGCAGAAAGCTTCTTGTGGTGTGAAGCTTGTGGAGTATCTTTTTAAGTTCTGGGATTTTGAAAACTCGGAGTATATTAAGCGGCGCCAGCTTAGGGGGTTTGAGATTAAGCAGAGAAACTGTAAGGAGAAGACTGGTATTGTGCGTCGTTACTGGGCGACTTATTTTGATTCTGAGAGGACTGTGCAGAGTTTGACTAGCCGGGAGCTGGATGAGTTTTTGCTTTCGCTTCGTCGTGATAAGGGGCTTTCTGCTGATACTGTAAATAAAACTATGACGGCTGGGAATATGGCTTTTGAGTTTTTGATTAAAGAGGGGCTTTTGGATAAGAATCCTCTTCTTGGTGTTGAGCGTTTCCGTGTGCAGCACAAGAAGCGTGGTATTCCTACTGAGACTGAAATGAAGCAGTTGATGGATTTGGACTGGGATTGGGCGGATCCTGTTTATAAGCTTGCCTTTAAGGTGTCGGCTTTGTTTGGACTTCGTGCGGGGGAAATAAGCGGGCTCCAGGTTTGTGATGTGGACCCTGTTGCTGATCTGCTTTATATACGTCATAGCTGGAATGATACTGACAAGCTGAAAGAGACTAAGAATGGTGACGACAGGACGATTCCGATTGAGCATGGTGTCGCTCTTGAGCTTTTGAATAATGCGAGACGGAATCCGAATTATTCTGACACGAGTTTTGTGTTCTGGTCTCATAAGATTTATGACCAGCCTATGTGGCCTAGTTCTTTTGATGATGATTTTTATATTGCTATGCAGAAGATTGGAATCAGTGAGGAACAGAGAAAAGAGCGTAATATTGTGTTCCACAGTTTGCGTCACTACTGTGCTACTCAGATTGCGCAGCGTGCTAGTCTTGAAATTGCTATGAAGATTCTTGGTCACAGAACTGAGGAGATGACACGTCTCTACTCTGAGCATGAAACTCAGTTGAAGTTGAATAATGCGAAAGAGGTGCTTAGTCAGGGCTGGAATGTTTTGATTGCGGCTTAATAAGACCTTAACGCAAAATAAAGGTTTATTAACCCTTGTTTAATAATTACTTGATTAATATTTAGCCATGACACAAGAGATTGTGTCGTGGCTTTTTTTATTTCCGGAGGTTTTGGATGGCTGGAGAAAAGAAGAATGAGTTTGTTCTTGAGGGATGTTTAGATCTTCTTTCTGTTGAGGAAGCGGCGGCTTATTTGAAGTTCAGCAGGAATTATATTTATAAGCTTGCGGGTGAAAATAAGATTCCTCATACAGTTTTAGGAAGACATCTGATATTTCGCAAAATTGATTTGTTCAACTGGATTGGTTCTTTGTCTAATTTTGTTCCTGAGAGTAAGGGGGTGTTGAAATGGATTTAAGGATTAATGATGCGATTGAACAATGCAACAGCTATATAAGGCAGATGGCTGAGGAAAAAAAGTATGGGGATATTACGGTGACTGTCACGCTGAATGATGGGGTGCCGGTAAAGATAACACAAAGTTTTTGTGCGAGATTTGTTCAGCGGAGAACTGGACAGATTGTAAGAAAATAATCAGGCAGGAGGTTTAACTGGTGGGAGAACAAGGCACTGTGAAACCTATAAGCAGTGAACTTGATAAGACGGATGTCTTGAAGGTCTGGGAGACTCGGTTGCCAGATGAGTCTGCCAGGGCCTTTAAGGCTTTCTGTCTTTTTCGCTCCATGGGGTACAAGAGGAGTATTAAGGCTTGTCTTGAACTGAATGGAATTGATTCTAAAAAGTATGGCTCCTGGGCTCGTTATGCAAGGCTCTTTCGCTGGAATGAGAGGGCTGCGGCTTATGATGAATATGTGGCCAGGGAGACTGAACGGGAGCTGATTGCTGAACGCGTTGAGCGTAAGAAACGGCAGATGGAGATGCTGAACGGTTTTGATGAGCTGGTTGGAAAGCGGCTTAAGACTCTGGATCCGGAAAAGCTTGATGCGGATGGAGCTATGAATTTGCTTGAGAGGTCTGCGAAGCTAGACTCCTTTATTACGGGGGCGGATAAGGAGAATGTGAAGCAGCCGGTTCAGGGGGAGCTGGCGATTAGCTTTGTGGATAGTTTTAAGGATTTGTAGGTTCTAGGTTTTAGGTTTTCTGATGCGTGAATTATTCAAACCTACTGAAGTGCAAAAAAAGGCTTTAAAGCTTTTGGCAAGTAGCGCAAAACACATTTTGCTTTTTGGCGGGTCAAGGTCTGGGAAGACTACGGTGCTGGTGATGGCGATTATTTTTCGGGCCTGCAGGTATCCGGGAAGCCGTCACCTTATCTGTCGTTTTAGGGCTAAGGATGCGAGGAGTTCTGTGCTGCATGAGACGCTGCTTCCCTGGCTGAATAAGACGATTGGGGCAAAGAACTATAAGGCTAATGTTCACGATGGTTTGATTACCTTGTGGAACGGCAGCGAGATCTGGATTGGCGGGCTTGGGGATAAGGAACAGGTTGACCGAATCCTCGGGCATGAGTATGTGACTATTTACTTTAACGAGGTGAGTCAGATTTCCTACTCTGCCATTACTACGGCTTACAGTCGTCTTGCTATGAAGGTGGAAGGCTGTAAGAACAAGTTTTTTTATGACTGTAACCCGTGTTCGCCTATGCACTGGGCTTATAAGGTTTTTATCCGGAAGCTTGAACCGAGGACTGATGAAAAATTACAGAAGCCGGACTTATATGCGAGTGCGGTTTTGAATCCGGCGGATAATGCTGAGAACCTGAATGAGGATTATATTTCTGACATTCTGGATAACATGCCGGAAAAACAGAGAGCCCGTTTCCGCGACGGACTTTGGGTTAAGCCTGAGGGTTCGGTTTATGAGAAGTTTGAAGAAGCTATGATTCTTCCCAAAGATAAGCTTCCAGAGAAGTTTGACAAGTTTACCGGCGGGCAGGATTTTGGGCTTCATATTGCGGCGGTTAAGGTTGGCTGGGTTGGCGAGGTTGTTTATGTGGTTGCGGATTCGGGCGGCTTTAATATTACGACTAAGACTTCTGTTGAAAAGCAGGAGGCTTGCGGCTGGTACAGGGAGAGTTTTGTTACTTACTGTGACCCGGCTGGCGGAGAGAGAATTCAGGAGATTCCAAGCGGTGTGAAAGCAAATAACAGTGTGGATGCGGGAATTGATTTTATTATTGCGAAGATTGAACGCGGCCAGTTTTTTGTTTGTAAGGACTGTACTGGGGTGCTTGGGGAGATATGGGATTATTCGCGGGATGAGAATAATCAGATTGTGAAAGTGAATGATCATTACATGGATGCCATGCGGTATGCGATTTTTAGTGCTGCGACTGGTGGCGTTGTGATGGGATGATATGCAATAACACTTTGTTAGGAGACCGATAATTTATATGGGGTTGTTTAGTAGACATCGTAGACAGAAGAAGCTTCGCTCTTTTGAACAGATTAATAATGAATCTGTGACTGAGGATTTTGGTGATGTTGAAAAAACTGTTTGTTCTGACCCTTATATGCAGCATGCATGGGTTTCGGTTTGTATTGATATTTTGACTCGTAATGTTGCCAGGGCGGAATTTGAAATTCGTAAAGATGGCAAGTGTATTTCTGATGGTAAGGTTGCAAGGCTTTTCAGATACCCGAGCGCTACTATGAGCCGTTTTGATTTATGGAAGCAGACTTGTGCCTGGTGGAGTTTAGAGGGCGAAGCCTTCTGGTGGTTTGGAGAATCTTATACCTGCGGGGTGCCTTGTGAGTTTAAGGTGCTTTCTCCGCGTCATATTCAGCATGTAGTAGAAAACGGAAGAGTTGTTAAGTGGGTTTATACGGACAGTGAAAACGGTAAGCCTTGTGTGATTCTTCCAGATGAAATAATTCATTTTAAGGACTGGAACCCCTGGAATGAGCACAGGGGTGTAAGCCCTTTGGTGAGTCTTGGTCTTGAGGTGGAACAGGATTTACTTGCGTCCAGGCAGAATACGGGGCTTTTGAAGGAAGGGGGTGTGCCTAAGGGACTTTTGAAAACAGACCAGGTTTTGACTGAAGCTGAAGCAGAATTACTTGCACGTACCTGGGACAAAAAGTACGGAAAAGGAATGAAAAATCGTGTAGCAGTTTTGGGTCGTGGTACTGAGTACCAGCCTCTTACGTTTAGTCCGGATGTCCTTAAGCTCTACGATATGAAGAAATGGAACTTGTATACCCTGCTTGCTAAATACGGGATTCCGCCACGGGTGGCTAATATACAGGATTCAAAAAGTTCTTTGAGCGGTACTGATACTGATTCGCAGCACCGTGCTTTCTGGAACTTCACTCTTATACCGCTCTTAAGGAACTATGAGCAGGTGTTGGAAGTGCAGTTTTTTAACCGTTTTGGTCTGGAGGAAAAAGGCATTTTCAATTTACAAGCCATTCCTGAATTGCAGGAGAGCGAGGATGCTCAGAGCAACAGGGATATAGCAGAGATAAATGCGGGATTAAAAACGATTAATGACGTGCTAAGGGCACGGGGTGAAAAGGAAAAGCCTTGGGGGAATACCTGGTTCCGCAATGCTTCTCTTGTATCGGAGAATTAGTAACTTTGAATAAAAAAGTAATTATTGCTTGTTACGATAAAAATGTGAGGTGTCTTCTTGAAAACGTGCTTAAAGGAAACAGGTTTGTTTCTGATGTTGTGGAATGTAAGTTTCAGCAGGAGGTTTTATGGATGTCCAGCAAGCTTGGGCAGGAAACTGTTGTTTTTTGTGACAAATACTTTTACGGCTACAAGCTTAAGGACAAGATTGAAGCTTTGAAGAGAGGTAACCCGAAAGCGGAAATCTGTTTTTGTGATGTTGGCAGCTGTGTGCTGACTTACGGGCACAGGATTTTTTATTTGAAGGGTGATGGTTACATTACTCATATTAATGACGAAGTGCATTTAAAAAGTGAGATTGAGAAAAAGTTTTCCGGGAAGAAAGTGTTTCCGGTGGAGATTGAGAGGGATATTGAGACAAAGCTTATTTCTGTTCCTAAGAATTACACGGATGTTTCTGATGAGGAACAGACGGTGGCCTACTATCTTGGACAAGGTATGAGGCAGAATGAAATTGCAAACTTGCTTGGAAAGTCTCAGAACACTGTGGATGTTCAGGCAAGTTCTGTAAGAAATAAGACTGCTCACAGAAGCCCTCTTGATTTTGGAATTCTGAATGAAATTGAATATGGAATTACTTACAGGGATTTACTGAGTTCTGAAAATTTTGGTTTTATAGGAGGCTGATTTGATTGTAAAGGTTGATGGTGTTCTGAATAAGGAACTGGGAGCGGACCGCAACCGCTTTTGTAAGTTCTTAAAGGAAAACACACATTCTGGCAGACTTGATGCTCACGTTGAGCTTTTTAAGAGTGCAATGTTCCAAAAACCGCAGGTGGCAGAAAGTGGTAAGGGCAAGAATTACAACTGTAATGAAAACAAAGGTATTCACTGGATTATGAGTACCTTTGACACGGACCGGGACTTTGAGCGGATTGATCCAAGCGGCTGGAAGCTTGATAAGTACATTCAAAACCCTGTGATACTCTGGAGCCATGACTATTATGTTCCGGCAATTGGATATGCAGAAAATGTAAAGGCCGAGAGTGTGCTTGAAGGTGATGTGTTTTTTAACAACAGAGACTACGATGAGTTTGGCTGGAGCATCGGGCAGCGGGTAAAGAACGGCAGTCTTCGCTGCGGGTCTGTTGGCTTTGCTGTAGAAGAAGTTGAATTCCTGGATTCTAAAGACAAGGATTGTGACTTGATTTACAGAAAGCAGGAGCTTCTGGAATTTTCTATCTGTTGTGTACCGGCCAATCCGTTTGCGAGAGCCGGGGAAAAGAGCGAGAATGCATTGCCTGCTCAGGATGAGGGAGGAATATCATTCTTTAGTCGATTACGGATGGGGCTTGCTCAGCAGTGATATTGCTTGACTTCCAGGTATTTATCACTTATATTATAGGTAGTTGGGAGCGTTCCTGCCCTTGAAGTGGAAGATATAATTCTAGGTGCACTTCTACCTTTAAAATGAAGGATATAATCCTAGGCGCACTTCCGCCTTTAAAGTGAAGGATATAACGGGCGGCATTCAATTGCCGCCTTATTTTTTTTGAGAGAATAATATGTTTTATACAATTACAGATGAATATATTGATTATTTGAGTAAAGAGAATCCTCATGTAATGTCTAATAAGCAGGAAACAAGAACTTATCACAGAAAGTATATAGGCCTTGTTACTGAATTACATGGACACAAGTACTTTGTGCCTATGTCCTCTCCAAAAGATGTTGACTATCTTCCAAATGGAGATATAAAGAAGGATAGCCTTATTAAGATATACATGCGCAGCAAGAATGTTCTTTACGGAACAATACGCTTTAATTATATGATTCCTGTTCCTGCATCTGAGCTTGAAGAAGTTACTGTTAATGATGAGGGTGATTTTAAGTACAAGATTCTTATGCAGAGTGAATACTTCTTTATTAATGCAAACAGAGACAGAATAGAGAAAACTGCAGTTCGTCTTCATAAAATGCGAACAACCTATAAACCAGAACAAAATAAAAACAAACTGATGGAAATAACTCTTGATTTCGTAAATCTTGAAAAGATGTGCGATGAATACAAAAAAAAGTAATATGTTAGAACAATTGAAGAACTTTAATGTAAATGAAAGTGCTGAAAAAGATAAAATGGCACAAGAATTTATTAAAACCGTAAATCCATACTCAACTAAACCTGGTTTAGGAATTGATTTGCGTTCCCTTGCAAAATATGCAAAAGCAAATAATAAAAATATTACACTTATGTCTGATTCTGAATTAAAGCAGTTTGCTATTCGATAAAAACTATATAACGGGCGGCATTTAATTGCCGCCTTTTTTTATTCCTCTCCTTTTTTTCTTTTATCTTAACTTAGAATAAAGATTTATTACCCCTAAATTAATACTGATTCAATTTATAATTTTCTTTATGAGAAAGAGATGGATTGTCCGGTCTAGCCGGGCAATGATAGTGTGTTGGAATTGCAGTGAAAAATAAAACGTGGTTTCGACAGGCTCAACCACCAATTACACAGGAGGATTACAAATTGAATGAAGTAATTTTAGGATTACAGAAGAAACTTGGGGAGATGAAGGCTTTAGTACCGACAGAAGCTGCTTCTCCGGAACAGATTAAAAAGTACTTTAATGACACTGAGGAAGTTATTGAAGGTATTTTGAAGGCAGCCTGCGACCAGGAAGATGCCCTTACTACAGAGCTTGAAGGCGTAAAGCAGACAGTAAAAGAGCTTCGCGGATTGCTTAAAAAGAATGACACAATTATTGAGCCGCTTAGCATGCGAGACCTTTACTACCAGATGGGTAAAGCAATGGTTGCGGCCTGGAACCGTGACGAGAAAACTCTTGCAGAATTAAAGTTCTGCCCTAACGTACGCTCAGAAAAATGGAACAACCCCAAAGACTTTAACTGGGTACCAGAAAAAGGCTTTGTACCATCCAAAGCTGCTCTTGGAGAGCCGATTGGAAACCTTACAACAAATGACCAGTACCTGATTAACCCGATTTATGAAGAGACAATCATGCAGGAAGCGGCAAAGAAGTCTGTAATGATGAACCTCGTTACAAACCGCCCAATGAAAAATGCCAGCATCTTTATTCCCGAACGCGACCGCGGCGGCGTAGAACTCAAGTGGCTTACAAGCTACGGCCAGAAGATTGAAGCTACAAAGCCAAATACACCAACAAGAACAGAACTCAAAGCCTACACCCTTGCAGGCTTTATTCCATGGTTTGATGAGTTTGAAGAAGATGTCTACGTAGACCTTGGAAAGATGTTCATAGAAGATATGACAGAAGCCTACGGCCAGGAGTTTGACAAACAGTGCCTCATAGCCAACAATGCACCATTTACCGGAGCATTAAATGCCTCAAAAGTAAAAACACACGCAATAAAAGATGCAGATGTAGCAAAGCTTACCTGGACCGACTTCCGTGACGCAGAACTCAAAATTGCCAAGGAAGAACGCATTGAATGCAAGTGGTTTATGAACGAAACTGTATTAAACCACGTAGTAAACATTAAAGACGACAACGGAAACCCGATCTGGCGAAAGCCAGGTGACAATATGCCTGGAAAGATAGACGGCTACGAAGTAGTAGAATCAAGCATCCTGCCACAGTTTGCAGACATAGAAGCCAACAGCCCTATAGCAATCTTTATGAATCCAAAAAAGATTCTCCACGGAAACCGCAAGGGAATTGAAATCAAGAGATTCGACGAAACAACAGAATCCCTGGAATACGGAGAACTCTTTTTGAGATTCCGTAAACGCGATGGATTTTTAGTAACCCGTGCAAATGCAAATATCGTGATACTGAAGACAGCAAATACCTAACAAAGACAAGCAGCAATTATATTGCTGGCTTGGAAAACAGGGGGCGAAAATTTAGATAACCGAAGTGAAGGCAAAATCAAGGCTTGGAGCGCAGCGACAACCCGAAGGGCTTGGCCTTGATTTTGACTGAACGAAGGTTATAATGCTTTAGCCCCTGTTTTTCAAGTACACAGGAATTAAAGAATGCAATTAATAGAATACGAAGATATTGCAAAGCTATTTACTCTAGATTTAAAAGATAAAACTTTTGACCAGTTGTGCTTAAACGCAGCATACACAGAACTTGAAAAATACATAGCCTACCCCTTAGAAGAAAAAGAATATTGCGAAGTACAAACAGTAAAAGATAACAGAATTATTCTAGATGCCTTAAATATAATAGAAGTAATTGAGATACAAGACTTAGAAACAAAGAAAGATATAGACTACTTTACAGTAGATTACGGAAATAAAAGCATATATTTTATACCAGCGAAAACAAATGACCATATTATATTTATAAACTACAAAGCAGGATTTACAAAAGAAACGCTACCAGCAGATCTTAAAGAAGCCATAATAAAACTGTTCCTTCTAAAACAAAAAACATTAAATAAACTTACTAATAATGAAACAGAAGAAACAAAAGAAACATTACCAGCTGAAATAAAAGACTCAATCAACCATTACACCAGGAAGCATTTATGATAACAATTGAAGATATATTACCCACACTACATGAACTATTTATTGAAAAACTACCATTATATATAGAAAAAATTAACAAAGAAAAGAATGACGGAATAATAATCCTACCCTTTGAAAACAAAACACTGTTTGAAAACTGCCAGAAATTGCCATGTTTTAAGTTTGAAATGCTGGAAGCTGAGTATTCTGAAAAAGACAGGATTATTGAAAATATTGTATTTGAGTTTATGACTGAAATAAAAACAAAAACAAATAATATAACAGATAATATTGACGTTTATCGTTATGTAAAGGCTATAGACAAAAGCATTAAGAATTATAATTCAAAATTTCTAGATTTTAAAATTAAGAAGATAAATAAAAATAAAATTTATTATAATATTATTGTATAATTTTTGATATAAAGAAAAATTATTCCTTTCCTTGAGAACTTAAAAAATTGTAAATTTCATCAATAAACTGAATAATTATGCCATCAATAAATTGCTTTGCTTCTTGAATTGTCATAGGATTTTTTGGTGGTTGCCCCATAGATTTACCATGACGAGCTTCATCACCTGAAACTAGAGGATTATTTGCTGAATTTGTAAAGTCACTGTACTTCTGTGCTGTAACCCATTTCTTTTTTACTGGATCCATTTGAAATGATTTTAGTTTGTCACATATACGATAAAGGTTTACAAAATCAATACCTTTTTTTTGGTAAAGTCTAAGAATTTCTTTTGCACGAGAATCTATCCGATAGCAAATTTTCATTTTTTCAGTTTGCGCTGAATTAAGTTCTTTTTCTTTATTGTTTTCTATGATAAAGCAGTCTTCCTGAACACCTAAACATTCATTAACTTCACTGTAAATAGTATTGCCAATTTTTATGTTGTCATACTTAATAGTGGAATAATTTTCTTTTTCAAAATATAAAATAGAATTTATATATTCTATAAGTTCTGAAGCAACTTCTTTAATGTTATGAATATCTTCTAAATTTTCTATTTTATCTGAATGAATCCAAAAATCAGAAAAATTACCGTGCTCTTCTTTACAGACATTACAGTCAGATTCATTAAAATTTCTTTCAGCCCAATTTAAGCTAAGTATGTCCCCTACAATACGAATAGATGCCATATTGCTCATTATAGTAAAAAGCAAGTTTGAAAACAATGAAAAAATTATATATTAGAATATTCATTTTTTGAACAGTTTACAACACAGTCCCTTTATGATATTATTTATAGACTAAAAGGCACCCATTGTTTGATGCGGAGCTTGGTTCAAGCACGCTTTCCAGGTGGGGAATAATACCAATACGGGTAACGGCTGAAATAACGTGTGTTGCCAATGGGTAAATTGTCTTTAAAGATTTTTTTATTATAAATAAGTCTAATTTTCTTTTTTTTATGGCTACCAACGAAAATACAAAGCGAATTGCAAAAAATACTGTTTTCTTATATATAAGAATGTTTTTTCTTCTTCTTATCGGATTGTATACGGTAAGAGTTGTATTAAGTGTTCTTGGTGTTGAAGATTATGGTATTTATAATCTTGTAGGAAGTATTGTTGTCCTTTTCTCTTTTATAAATGCATCGTCATCTGCTTCGACTCAAAGATATTTGAATTTTGCGCTTGGTGAAAATGATAACCTAAAGGCTCAAAATGTATTTAATTCAAGTATTGTTATTCATTTAGTTGTAGCGTTGATTATTCTGATTTTATCAGAAACTGTCGGTTTGTTACTTTTGAATTATTACCTTGTAATACCTGAAGAAAGGATGGTTGCTGCAAACTGGGTTTATCAGTTTTCTGTTATAACTACAATTATAAATATCTTAAAGATTCCATATAATGCTACAATTATTGCATATGAAAAAATGTCCTTTTTCGCTTTTTTAAGCATTATAGAGGGAGTATCAAAGTTATTAATTGTATTTTTATTGAAAGTTTTTTCATTTGATAAACTTATTTTGTATTCAATTTTTATTGCTGCGATATCGTTAATTCTTTTTTTAGCATTTTTTATTTATGTTACAAAGAACTATGAAATAAGCAAATTTAAGAGGAATAAGGACAAAGAATTATATAAAGAGCTTATTTCATTTTCTGGATGGAATCTTATTAGTAGCATTGGAGATGTGGTAGCAACACAAGGGTTAAATTTTATTGTTAATCGTTTTTATGGTGTAATTGTAAATGCTGCTATGGGAATTGCTAATCAAGTAAATAATGCAGTTTACGGCCTGATAAGTAATTTTCAAGTAGCATTTGAACCGCAAATTGTTAAATCTTATGCTGCAAATGACAGAAATTATTTATTAAATTTAATATTTAAGACTTCAAAGTTTTCTTATTTTTTATTATATATTTTTGTTTTACCCCTAAGTATAAACGCATCGTTTGTTCTTGAACTCTGGCTAAAAGATGTGCCTGAGTATTCAGTTATTTTTTTACGATTAATTTTAATTTATTCATTATTTAATTCTGCTGTTGGTCCTATGTGGATGGTAGCATATGCAATAGGTAATATAAGAAATTATCAAATTGTGGCCTTTTTTATTTCATTAAGTCAACTACCTTTATTATGGGTAGTGTTAAAAATAGGTTATCCTGCATATACAGTAATACTTATAAAAATTATAGCAATACTTATTTTTTCAACATGGAGACTAGGATACTTGTATCGAAGAATGGAATTTCCCGTATTAAGTTACATAAAAAACGTTGTTTTTCCAATTATTTTGATAACAATTATCTCTTTTTCTTGTACATATATTACCTTTTGTCATTTAAATGGTTTGTTACAATTTTTTTGTAGCTGTGGAGTTTCAGTAATTAGTACATTTATGTTGTGCTTCTTTATAGGTTGTAATAAAAGCGAAAGAAAAAGTATAATTTTATATATAAAAAAGCTGGGAAATAAAATAAAGAAATAAGACTTCTTTGTGAGGTATAAGGAAAGGTATTTTATGCAAGCATTAATGTTAGCTGCCGGTATGGGCAAAAGATTAGGTAGATATACACAGAATGGGACCAAGTGTATGGTTCAAGTAAATGGTAAGGCTTTGATTGAATATGCAATTGAAGCACTTGTGAATGCTGGAATTAAAAAGTTTACACTTGTAACTGGCTATCGGAGTGATGTTTTGAAATCTTTTATTTCATCAAAATTCAATGAAAAGAATTTAAATGGAATGAAAATTGAATATATTGAAAATCCTGTTTATGACAAAACAAATAATATTTACTCTCTCTGGCTTGCTAAAGATGTGCTTTCTTCTGATGATACAATTCTACTTGAAAGTGATTTGATTTTTGATTCAAAGATATTAAATGATTTAATATCGAACCCTGAAAAAAATCTTGCTATGGTTTCACCCTTTGAACCATGGATGGACGGAACTTGTACTCTTCTTGATAAAGAAAAGAATATCGTAGGAATGTTGGATAAAGCACATTTTAATTGGAATGATATAAATGATTATTTCAAAACCGTAAATATTTATAAACTTTCAAAAGATTTTTCAGAAAAATATTATATTCCTTTCCTTGAAGCTTATCAAAAATCATTTGGAAAAAATGAGTATTATGAAACGGTTTTAAAAGTTCTAACCCTTTTGGATTCAAAAACATTGAAGGGTAT
This sequence comes from uncultured Treponema sp., assembly GCA_946532115.1. Classification (GTDB taxonomy): domain Bacteria; phylum Spirochaetota; class Spirochaetia; order Treponematales; family Treponemataceae; genus Treponema_D. The sequence continues at coordinate 23,503 of CAMNBC010000009.1, read as the reverse complement.
GGTTGTGCGTGGTGATCAATGGTATGAAATTGATGACCCAGCAGATCTTGCTATTGCTGAAACTCGTTTTGCACCTGTACAGGAAAAACTCCGACTTATGGAAAATAATTATGGAGGTTACTGGCGATTTCCACAAATAAAAGATTTCTGTTATCTGGTAAATCCGTTCTTTCCTCCGCAAAAACTTAAGGATGAATTAAAAGCTAGTTTTGATGTTTTAATTGCAGCTTATCCTAGTGGTGCTAGACAACAGAATCTTTTAGCAGGAAAAATCTTCAATATTTTACCAGAGCACATTGTTGTTGGAAATGGAGCTGCAGAGCTTATAAAATCATTTGGGGAGATGGTAACAGGAAAAACTGCAATCCCATATCCTACGTTCAATGAATATCCTGCACGTTTCTGTAATTCAGAAACTGTTGAGATACCTGTAAATAAAGAGAATTTCGAATATTCTGTTGAAGATATTCTAAAAACTGTTGATAATAATAATGCAACTAATGTTCTTTTGATAAATCCAGATAATCCAACAGGTCACTTTTTTAAAAAAGAAGATTTGTTTAAATTACTGGATGAATTAAAATTAAGAAATGTACAGTTAATTTTTGATGAATCTTTTATTGATTTTGCTGAACCTACAATCAGATATACAATGATTGATGAAGCAATAATTGAAAAATATCCAAATCTTGTAATTTTGAAATCTATAAGCAAGAGTTATGGTGTTCCTGGTTTACGACTTGGTGTTTTAGTATCTTCTAAGCCTCAACTTATACAAGAAGTCCAGAAAAATAATTCTATCTGGAATATTAACTCTTTTGCAGAATATTTCTTACAGATTTATGATAAGTATAAATCTTCATATAAAGAATCTTGTGATAAACTGGCAACAGAAAGAATTAGATTTGCAAAAAAGCTTTCAGAAATAAAAGATATTCAAGTTTTTCCAAGTCAAGCTAACTATATTATGTGTAAGTATACTGGAAATAAAACTGTTACAGAAATAACAGAAAATCTCTTACAAGAGCATAATCTTCTTGTAAAGAACCTTACACGAAAATATGGCTGTGGTGCTCAATATATGAGGGTAGCTGTAATTGCACCTGAAAATAATGATTTATTAGTTGAAGCAATAAAAAAAGAAATAGAGGGGTAATTTATGAAAGAAGTGTCTTTTGAGCAGATTAAAAATCTAGGAATTACACCTGCAGAATGTGTAGAATGGGCAAGTGAAGTTATAAAAAATAAAAATAATTATGTACTACCACATAAAATAAGCATAAAATATGGTGATAATTGCTATTTTAATACAATGCCGTCATATGTACCTGAAAAAAATCTTTTTGGTGTAAAAGTTGTTTCAAGAATTCCCAAGAGAGAACCTGCTTTACAGGGGGATATTCTATTATATAATTCAGAAACTGGTGACATGCTTACTTTTATGGATGGAACATGGATTACAGCTTGGCGAACAGCAGCTGTTGCTGCAATCACTGTGAATGCATTAAAAAAGCCAGATGCAAAATCAATTTCAATAATTGGACTTGGTAATATTGCACGAGCTTTTGTTCTATGTATTGATTCGATTTATAAGCAAAAAGATATTACAGTAAAAATCCTTGCATACAAAAATCAACACGAACTTTTTGCTGAACGTTTTAAGGAATATAAAAATATACATTTCGAGGTATACACTGATACAAAAGAACTTATCCGAGAATCAGATGTTATTGTTTCTTGTGTAACAGCAAAGGATGATTTATTTGCTGATGAAAGCGACTTTAATAAAGGAGTTCTCGTCGTTCCTGTTATGACAAGAGGTTTTCAAAATTGTGATCTTGCATTTGATAAAATTTTCTGCGATGATATTCCACATATTTCTGAATTCAAATATTTCAAGCAATATAAATCGGTTACAGAAATGACAGATGTCCTAAACAATGATATGTTTGTACGAGATAAAAATGAACGAATTCTTGCGTACAACATAGGAATTTCTGTGCAAGATGTTTTCTTTGCGTCAAAAATTTTGGAAAAATTGAAAATGATGGAATCAGTAAATATTTCAAAATTTTGGGTATAGAAGAAACTATCATGGTTATTAAGATTTGTTTATAAAAAATTATTCCGATACAAAATTTTAAGGTGGTTCATAATAGATATGAATTATTCAAAAATACCTTTGTTAAAAAGAATATATAATCGTTATAAAAATGATATAACTTCCTTGGAATCTAAGATTTCAATTTTGAGTCAAGAAAATATAAATCTACGATTCAAAATTAAAAAAATGAATAACGAAAAAATTAAGGTAATTTTCTTGTGTCATCGTCCAGCTGTATGGGGAAGTTTGAAAACTGTTTATGAGGCTATGAAGTCTGATGAGTCTTTTGATGTACAAATTGTAACTATACCTAATAAAAAACAATTACCTAAAATAGGATTTAATCATGATACTTATGAATCAGAAGGGGCTGAGAAATTTTGGACAGGTAAAGATGTCATTTCAGGCTATAACTATGAAACTAAAGATTTTATTGATTTAAAAGATTTGAAACCTGATTATGTTTTTATACAACAGCCTTATAATATATTGAAACCAGATTTACTAAAGAGTTCTAACATCTCTACTTTTGCTAAAGTATGTTATGTACCATATTTTACATTCCTTGCAAATAAAGAGAATAATTTAGTAAATGAGCAATGTAATCCAAGTGATTTTCTCAAAGATTTGTCAATATATTTTACACAATGTCCAGAAAATACAAATTACATAAAATCACGAATAAATACCATACCAAGTTCCCGTTGTAAAGTAATTATGTCTGGTAATCCATGCTTCGATTATTTGAATGAAAAGATAGATTATGACGATAAAAATTGGAATTTTCCAGGAGATAATTCAAAATTTCGTGTTATTTGGACTCCACGATGGTGTCTTGATGAAGGAAATTGTAATTTTTTTGAATACAAAGATTTATTACCTAATTATTGTATTTCATCTAATAATATTGATTTTATATTTAGACCTCATCCACAAGCATTTAGTAATTGGCTTATAACAGGTGTTCTTTCAAAAAAAGAAATCGAGGAATATAAGAAATTATACGAACAGACAAATAATATGAAAATTGACACTCAAAAAGATTATATAAAAACTTTCAATTCATCAGATTGTTTAGTTACTGATATTTCAAGTATTATTCCAGAATATTTTCTGACTGGTAAACCGATTATTTATTGTCATAAAAAAGGAAGTACAAATTCCTTTATAAAAAATAAGGGGTATACAGGTGGTTTTTATTGGGTTGAGAACTGGAATGAATTAAGAGCTACGCTAGATATGTTACGTTCAGGAACTGACCCTCTTAAAGATAAAAGAAATGAATTGATAAAAAGTGAATTCTATATTCCAAATGATGGTGCAGGTTATTTTATAAAAGAAAAGCTAAAAAATGATTTTATTAATTCGTAAAACTGTTAGTATATAAGGATAATGGAAATATGTTTTGTACACCAATATTATATATTGTATTTAATAGGCTTGATACTGTAAAAGAGACTTTTAATGGTATAAAAGCAATACAACCTAAGGAATTGTATATCGCTTCTGATGGGGCAAGAAAAAATAAGGCTGGTGAGGAAGAAAAAGTTCTTGAAGTAAGAAATTATATTCTGCAACATATTGATTGGGACTGTAACGTTCATACTTTATTTCGCGAAGAAAATGTCGGATGTAAATATGGGCCTGCTGGTGCTATTAAATGGTTCTTTGAGAATGTGGAACAGGGAATTATACTTGAAGACGATATACTTGCTACAAAATCTTTCTTTAATTATTGTGAATTACTTTTAAACAAATATAAAGATTCTATCAATGTAGGATATATTTGTGGTTGTACAATGGAAAACTGTGTTAGTGTTAAGAATGACTATTTCATGACTACTATTATTGATGGTTGGGGATGGGCAAGTTGGGCACATGTTATAAAAGATTTTAATCCAGATTATGCTAGCTTACAAGATAAAAAACTTAAAGATATAAAAACAATTATTTTAAATAAGAAAGTTAAAAAAATTTTATTAAATCTTTCTTTGAAATCAGCAAACAATGAAATCGATGCTTGGGATTATCAAATGGAAGATTATATGGCTGTTAATGGTAGGTATTCTATTTTTCCAAGAAAACCTCTTGTTAGAAATTTAGGTTTTCAAATGGATTCTACTCATACAGCCGTAGCACCTGATTGGTATACTGACCAATCGTATGAAATGGATATTACATTGCAAGATACGCTTGTGATTGATAAAGAATATACAAAAAAATATGAAGCTTCGTTTATTTATAAACGAAATCTAAAATCATATTTTGTGGCATTAAAAAATTATGGATTTATTGGCTGTCTAAAAAAGTTAGTTGGTAAAAAATAGGAGGAAGAATGGAACTTTGTAGATTGCTTGATTTTAAGGATCTAGGAGATGAACGAGGAAAGCTTGTTGTTATTGAGGGAGAAAAAGATATTCCATTCGAAATTAAACGAGTTTTTTATATATATGGTTCAGACAAAAATGTAATTCGTGGTCAACATGCGAATAGAGAAAGTGAATTTGTTCTTGTTAATGTAGCTGGAAAATCAAAGGTTCGTGTCACAGATGGTATTGGAGAACAAATTGTCGAACTTTGTAAACCTATGCAGGCTATTTTTATTCCAAAAATGATATGGAAAGATATGTATGATTTTTCATCTGATTCAGTTTTGCTTGTTCTTGCAAACACTCATTATGATGGAAAAGAATATATTCGTGATTATGATGAATATTTAAAGATTATAGGCGTTAAAAAATAATTGGAGTTTTAATATGAATGTACCATTTCTTTCATTAAAAGATATTACTGCAAAATATGCAGACGAATTGCATGAAGCAGTGCTTCGTGTTACAGACAGCGGCTGGTATTTGCAGGGAAATGAGAATAAAGTTTTTGAAGAAAACTATGCTAAATATATTGGCACAAAATACTGTGTAGGTGTTGCAAACGGTTTACAGGCTTTGGAGTTGATGATTCGAGCTTGTAAGATTTTGTATGGCTGGAAAGATGGTGAAGAAATTATTGTTCAGGCAAACACTTATATTGCAACCATTCTTTCAATTTCACAGAACAATTTGAAGCCAGTACTTCTTGATCCAAATCCTGAGACTCTGGAACTTGAACCGGAAACAATCGAAAATGCAATTACAGATAAGACACGTGCAGTTATGCTTGTACATCTCTACGGACGCTGTTTGTATAACGAAAAGATTGGCGAAATCTGTAAAAATCATAACTTAAAACTTTTTGAAGATAACGCACAGGCTCATGGATGTTGCTTTAACGGAAAAAGAACAGGATCTTTGGGAACTGTTGCTGCACACAGCTTTTACCCAGGAAAAAACCTTGGTGCATTTGGTGATGCCGGTGCAGTAACAACTAATGATAAAGAAATTGCAGACCTTGTTCGTGTTCTTGGAAACTACGGTTCTTCAAAGAAATATGTATTTGATTACATCGGAGAAAACAGCCGATTAGATGAAATGTCGGCAGCAGTTCTTGATGTAAAACTACGTCATTTGGACGATGATAATAACCGTCGTAAGCAGATTGCAAAGATGTATTATGATGGTATCAAAAATCCTGCAATCAAAATGCCTTCAATTCTTCCATACGAAAAAAATGTATTCCACACATTCCCGATTTTTACAGAAAAGCGTGATGAACTTCAGACATATCTTAAAGAAAATGAAATTGGGACTATTATTCACTATCCAATACCCCCACACAAACAGGTAGCGTATAAAGAATGGAATAATCTTTCTTTCCCCGTAACAGAAAAGATTCATGAAACAGAATTGAGCTTGCCTATGAGTCCAACATTGTCAGACTCGCAAGTTCAGTATGTTATTGATATTCTCAATAAATGGAACTAAAAATGCTAAATTTTGTAACTTTGTTTGATAAAAATTACATGTCTCGTGGAATTGTACTTTATAATTCTCTTGTAGAGAACTGCAGTTCTAAATTTTCATTGTATGTGCTTGCAATGGACGAGATTACTGCTGAATACTTAATAAATCTGCATTATGAGAATTTAATTGTAATAACAGTTGCTGATATGAAGATAATGTATCCTGTTTTGCAGCGTTTGGAAAAAGAACGTACACGCGGGGAATTCAGTTGGACATTATCATCATTCAGTATTCAATATGCTATTCGTAAATTTAATTTGGATTCGTGTACCTATGTAGATTCGGATATTTGTTTTTATAATGATCCTCAAATCTTATTAAATGAAATGGGGGAAAAATCAGTATTGATTACTGAACATAATTACACACCTGAATATGACCAATCTGCTACAAGTGGAAAATTTTGCGTTCAATTTATGTATTTTAAAAACAATAACGACGGAAATAAGGTTCTTGAATACTGGCGTAGTAAATGTGAAGAATGGTGTTATAACCGGATGGAAGATGGAAAATTTGGTGACCAGAAATATCTTGATGATTGGGAAAGCCGTTTTGAAGGAATTGTTTACAATTGTAGAAATATTGGTTGTGGTGTTGCTCCGTGGAATGTTCAAAAGTATGACGTAACAAAGAAAAGTGAAACGTTATATGTTACTGAAAGAATTACGAAAATAACAAAAAAACTTGTGTTCTTTCATTATCATGCTCTTACAGAGATTGGAATGAGGAAATGGTGTTTTTCACATTATCGTTTATCTAATGCTGAAAAAGAACTATTATTTCGACCTTATATAAAAAAATTATATAAAGAAGAGGATAAATATCCAAAGGGGCTTGTTGAAAAAAGATATAAATCAATAAATACATCTATAATTAAAAGAATAATACTATTTTTAGGATATATTAAGAAATATTCTAAATATAAAGAGATTTTTAATCAAGCACAGAAAAATGTTGAAAAATTATAAAAGAATAGCTGCCTTTGGAGCAAGTGTAACACAGCAAGAGAATGGATATGCAGATCAATTAGCAAAAAAACTTGATGTAAAAATCAAGAAATTTGGCTATGGAGGAATGCATTTACCAGATGCTGGAGTATGTTTTATTGATAAAGTTTTATCTTATAAACCAGAAGTTTGTTTGATTGATTGGTTTAGTACGGGATATATGGAGTGTACAGAAAAGACACTGGAATGTATTGATACTATTCTATATAAATTCAGTCAGAGAAATTGTTCTATTGTTTTCTTAATTTTACCAGGAAATCGTTCTGATCCAAGATATAATGAGCAGGAGCAATTTTATAATTTTTGTAGAAAAGCATTAAAACAGCGTAATGCATACTTTATTGATATTGATGATAAATTGAGAAAAACTGATTTATCAAATATTCTACGGGATAGTATACATACCACTAAAAATGGTGGAAAAAAATATGCAGAGATTATCAATGAAGAATTACAATATTATAATCCACTTGTATTAGAACCTGAATGCTATGTAGATAATGCTGCTTATAAATCAATTCAAAAAATGGTAGTAAACAGAGTTTTTTTCAAGAACATAGATTTAACTCTCGATGCTAATATTTTAGGGATATTTGGTATTATTGGAAGGCATAGTGGAATCTGTAATATAGAATATGATAATAAATCATCTCAGAAAATTGATTTATGGGATAGATGGTGTCATTTCGAGCGAAACCATTTTGATTTTATGATTCCACAGACTCAAGGAAAAGTCTGCATAAGAGTATTACAAGATAACTTTGATACGAGTTCATGCAAAATGCCTGTTAATTTTCAGAAGTATAAAAAATATATTGCTTGCAGGGAAATTTATTGGCAGGGGACAAGTCTTGTTATTGAAAATATAAAATCAGGTTCCAAATTTACTTTTTGGAAGATTGAAGTATTGCTAATATTACGAGACTTTAAGCATTTTGTAGGAAAAAATATTAAACGTATTATTCATAGATAACAAATTTTACAAGATGAAACGACAATTTCAAAAAAACAATAATGAACTTATTTTACAATAAGAATAAAAAACATTCAAAACTTTGATATTATTATATTTTGATAATGTCAATTTTATGGAGTATATTCAATGAAAAATGGCGGACTTCGCACGTGCGGAAAAATAAAATCATCACAATCTGATAAACCTCTAATAACTGTAATAACAGTTGTATATAACGGTGCAGAAACATTGGAGCAAACAATTCAAAGTGTTATAAATCAGACATACGATAATATAGAGTACATAATAATTGATGGTGCAAGCAAGGATGGTACTCTAGATATTATAAAAAACTATGAGGATAAAATAGACTACTGGCAGAGTGAACCTGATAAAGGTATTTATGATGCGATGAATAAAGGTATTGCAGTTTCAAATGGTGATTACATTGCTTTATTGAATTCAGGGGACTGGTATGAAAATGATACAGTTTCAATTATTGCTAAAAATGTATTAGATCATCCTTTGACTGATATCTTTTATGGTTTGATGAATGTTCTTTCTGAAAATAAAGAACCCCTATGGGTATACGGCTATGGGCATAAAGTACTAAATAATTTTATGATTGCTCATCCTACATGTTTTGTTCGTAAAGAACTATATTTAAAGAATAAATATAATATACAATACAAATCAGCGGCAGATTATGATTTATTTTTGACATTCTATCAACAAGGATATTCTTTTGTATTTATTGAAAAAATCTTGGCAAACTATCTGCTTGGAGGAATGTCAGATAGCTTTACTGGAAAAAAAGAATGTATTTTAGTTCAATACAGGCATAAAACAATAAGTTTTACCTCATTTATATTAAAATTTATTTATTTTTCTTTGATGAAAGCTCTAAAAAAATAATTATGTCTTATCTTCTCTTTTTTTATATTTTATTGCTTTTTTCATTTCCTCTTTGTTCATGTTTAAAAAATAGTGATACAATAAAATGTTATAAGATAAACCAAATTTATCTTTATTTATTAGTTATAATATTTTTTTTAGGTTTTAGAGGGTATGTTTTTTCGGATTGGTATTGGTATTGGTTATACTTTAAGGGAACTCCAAGCCTCCGAGAGTGTTCAATAATTCAACTGATTACAAACTATTCTCGCCGTTGGGAGCCCGGACTTTTAGTTTGTATGTCATTCGTAAAAATTTTTACAGATTCATACGAAGCTTTTCAAGTGATTAATTTCATTACGAATGTTTTTTTATTTTATATTTTTATTAAAGATTTTAAGGAAGATAATTTAAACCTATATCTTATTGTTTGTTTCTTTCTTGTTTACAAAGGCATGCAACAGGAAATAAATATATTGAGAAACGAAAAGTCAATTCTCTTATTTGCTATATCCTTAAAATATATTGATAGGAAACAATATATAAAATATATATTATTAAACTTATTGGGGGCTATTTTTCATACTAGCGCTTTTATATATATTGCTATAATGCCATTTCTAAAAATGAGAATACCAAGGAAGTTTTTTCTATGTTTAATTATTTTAGGGACAGGTATTTATATTATCAATTTTCCATTTCTAACATTGGTATTAGGACTCCCCATTTTTGGAAAGTTTGGTCGAGTTGCATATTTGATTTCATTGTACTCTGGTGGAGCAACTAGAGGACTCTCTTTTGGATTCCTTGAACGATTATTCTCAAGCATAATTGTATTTATCTATTATGATAAAATCTTAGAGAAAAATACAAAATATAGAAAATATATAAATCTTTTTATATTTTATATGCTTGTAACTTTTTTCTGTTCTGAGCTTGCAGTAGTTTATGATAGATTTTCAGCATTATTTTGTATTTCTTATTGGATTATTTATCCTTTAATATATTCAATACTATCTCGCGAAAAAAAATACGTATTTTTAATTATGTTTTTCTTATACGGTTCTTTAGTTATGTATGAATATGACAAACTTCCAAATCAACGATATGATAATTTACTTTTTCCTCATGCAAGCATGGAAGAAAGAATAGAAGCAAATAAACAAGTTGAAAAAATGTTTTCAAAATAAGGAAAAAAAATGGTAATTTCTTTTTTATTACATAGTGGCATTCGTAAACCATCTGGTGGAGTTAAAATTATACTTGATTATGCAAATGCATTAGCAGAAAAGGGGCACAAGGTTTATATTATTCAACCATGTTTTTTGTCTAAAACAACAACAACTGTAATTAATGCATTGAGACGTTATATTTATTACAAATTTACGAAAAAATATCAACCAAAATGGTATGATACAAATGAAAATGTACAAGGAAAATTAGTTTGGTCATTAGCAGAAAAAAATATTCCAGATTCAGATATTTGTATTGCTACTTATGTCGAAACTGCGTTTTATTTAGATAAATATATTAAAACAAAAAAGAAATTTTATTTTATTCAAGGATTCGAAAATTGGGCAGTAAAAACTGAAAGAGTTATTGATTCTTATAAGTTAGGATTAAAAAAAATTGTTGTTTCTGAATGGCTTAGAGATATTGTTAATCAATATGATAAAAAAATTGTTTTGGTACCGAATGGTTTTGATACAAAAATATTTTTTAATAGCAATATACCAAGAAAATCTGAATCAATTCTTTTTATGTACCATGAAGATGAACAAAAACGATGTGAAGATACAATAAAAGCGATTTCAATTGTAAAAAAATGCATACCTGGAATATCTATATCAGTTTTTAGTGCATTTGATAATCCCAAAATTAAAGAATTCGAATATAAATTCTATCATAAAGCTAGTCCAAAATTACTTTCAGAATTATATAATACTTCATATGTTTATGTAGCAGCCAGCAAAGAAGAGGGATGGGGACTTACGATTGGGGAAGCTATGTTATGTGGATGCGCTGTAGCTTGTACGGATAATCATGGTTTTCGAATTATGGCAGAAGATGGAGTTACCGCACTTGTTTCTCCTGTATATGATTATGAACAATTAGCTGAAAATATAATACAACTTATTAAGAATAAAGAACTGCATGAACATTTAGTTAGGAATGCTTCTGAAAAAATGAAACATTTTTCATTAGAAAATTCAAGGGAAAAATTTATTAATATTGTAACTGATTAATATGAAAATTTCTGTTTGTATGGGAACTCATAACGGTTCCAAATATATTTTAAAACAAATTGAATCTATTCTGATTCAATTAAATGAGAATGATGAACTTATTATTTCGGATGATGGTTCTTCTGATAATACTATAAGCATAATTGAATCTATCAGAGATAAAAGAATTAAAATTGTAAATTTTGACGGGATTTATCCTAAAGAACGGAAATTTTCAATTATTAATCATAAAATATCTTATAATTTTTTAAATGCATTGAAGTATGCAAATGGGGATATTATCTTTTTTTCAGATCAAGATGATATTTGGTCTTCAGAAAAAATAAAAAAATCTTTAGCATATTTACAAAATTATGATTTGATTATATCAAATTTTTCAATTATTAATTCTTATGATGAAATTATTTTGCCTGCATTTTACAAAAGAATGCCCAATGTAAAAAAATGGTTTATTGAACCATTTAATCCGCATTTTACAGGTTGTGCAATGGCATTTAAAAAAGAAGTTCTTGATTATGCTATTCCATTTCCAAATGAATTGTCTTGTGGACATGATAACTGGTTAGGATTGTGTGCAAATAAATATGGAAAAGTTAAATTTATAGAAGATGTATTATTTATGCATCGCGTACATGATTCAAATAATTCTTATTTAGGAAAAAAATCTAATAATTCATTTTTTCAAAAAATTAATTGGCGATTAATTGCTTTTATTAATCTTATGAAAAGATAGGTTTATACTTTATTATTTTAATCAAATTAAAATAATAAAGTTCTACTATATTCAATAATTTTTGAGGTTATATGAAAATACTCCAAATTTCTACTTATTATTTACCCAATTTTGGGGGGATAGAACAAGTTGCATATGATTTTAGTCGGATTCTTAAAAAACAAGAACATGAAGTAAAAGTTATATGTTTTAATAACACTGAAAAAACTGTAAGAGATTACTATGATGGAATAGAAATTACAAGGGTTGGATATAAAAAGAAAATAGCTTCGCAAGCAATTAGTGTAAATTATTATTTTATATTAAAGAAGTTAATAAAAGAATTTTGCCCAGATATAATTCATATTCATTTACCTAACCCCTTAATAGCTACTTATCTATTAATGATTAAACCTAAATGTAAAATAACATTACATTGGCATTCTGATATTGTAAAACAAAAAAGATTAAAGCAATTATATGCTCCCTTCGAAAAAGCTTTATTACGAAGAGCTGATAAGATTTTAGCAACTAGTAAAATATATGCTGAAATGTCAGATACAATAAATAAATTTCTTGATAAAGTTTTTGTAGTTCCAAATATTGTTGAAACTGAGTTCCTTGATAATCTTACTCAAGATGAAGAAAAACATATTAATGAAATTAAGAAGACTTATTTAGGGAAAAAAATAGTTTTTTCAATTGGTGTTCACCGTGAATATAAAGGTCTAAAATATTTAATAGAAGCTGCAAAATATTTAACTGATGAATACGAAATTGTAATAGCAGGTAGTGGTCCACTCTCCGATAACTTAAAACAACAAGCAGCTAATCTTAATCTCAAAAATGTACACTTTATTGGGCGAATAAGTGATGCAGAAAAAAAATTATATCTTTGGGCTTCTGATATATATGCATTTCCATCGATTACAAAAAATGAAGCATTCGGAATAGCATTAGCAGAAGCTTTATATTGTGGGCTTCCTGCTGTTACATTTACTATTGAAGGAAGCGGTGTAAACTTTGTAAATCAAGATGGTGTCACAGGAATTGAAGTTCATGATTTGGATGCAAAGAAATACGCACAAGCTCTTATGTCAGTTTCAAAAGAAAAATATGGCAAAAATGCAAGAAAATGGGTAGAGAAGAATTTTACAGAGAAAGCAATTTTTGAAACTGTAAAAGTTTTTTTTATGGATTAAAAAACTTGGGTAATATATGTTAAATAAAATAAGAAAAATTAATATAAGGTCAATACTATTAAATTTTTATCTTCTACCTTTTGCACAAGCTATTTATTTACCAATTTTATTTTCAAGACATTGTAAAATAAAAGGCTTGTATAGGGGGGGGGTACAAATAAATAGTGATTTAATATCTCCTGGTATGATACAAATTGGGTATAAAGGTAGTGGAATTATAGACGAAAGGTATGAAAGATCTATTATAGAGTTTGGGAAAAATGGAAAACTTATATTTCATGGACGTGTTTTTCTAGGATGTGGAATAAGATTTTCTATATCTTCACAAATCGAAATAGGTAATAATGTAAATATTACAGGAAATACTTCAATAATCTGTAATAAAAAAATTAAAATAGGCGATAATTCTTTAATTTCATGGGATTGTTTAATTTTAGATACAGACTTTCACAAAATATATAATAATGAAGAGATTCTAAACGAAGATAAACAGATAGAAATTGGAAATCATGTATGGATTGGAGCAAAAACGACTATTCTAAAAGGAACGATAATACCGAATGATTCTGTTGTAGGTGCTGGTAGTCTATGTGTAGGTCCATTTTTTGATGAAAATGCAATTTATGCAGGACAACCTATAAAATTAATAAAACGAAATATAAATTGGCATATATAATTACTGTAATTAATCTTTATCTATATGGCTAAATCACCACCATTATTTATCGGCGACCTTGTACAAAGTCGCCGAATCATTTACCAACCCTCCTCTTTTGCCATGCAGAGCTTGTTATATTTGCAAGAAACAGGTTCTCTAACTGCAATTAAGCCTCATACTTCAAGTCGAAAAAATCTATCTTCATTTCTATTTTTCTATGTAGAAGATGGAGATGGAAGTCTTACTTATCAAAATCAAACATATTCAATGAAAAAAGGCGATTGTGCTTTTATCGATTGCCGGAATAAATATTCTCAGAGTTCTTCAAGTAAAAATCTTTGGTCATTAAAGTGGGTACATTTTAATGGCTCTAATATGAGCGAGATTTATTCAAAATATTTAGAACGTGGTGGTGAAATCTGTTTTTCTGTTGATGATAAAAACTATAACCCCTTTGTTCCTGTACTTGATTCGATTATAGAAATTGCATCTTCGACTTCTTATATTCGTGATATGAAGATAAACGAATGTTTGTCAAAATTGCTTACTACTCTAATGGAATATTCCTGGAATCCTGAAAAACCAAAAGTATCAAATACAAAATGTTTGAATATTTCAAATGTAAAGGCTTTTATTGATCAGAATTTTACAGAGAAGATTGCCCTTGAAATAGTTGCTAAGCAGTTTAATGTGAATAAATCTTATTTATTGAGGCTTTTTAAGGAAAATACAGGGATTACGGTAAATAATTATATTTTACAAAAACGGATTCTTCTGGCAAAAACAGAACTCCGTTTTACAAATAAAACACTTGATGTAATTGCTGAAGAATGCGGATTTGAGTGTGCAAATTATTTCATCCGGAGTTTTAAGAAAATTGAGGGACTTACACCGGGTGAATATAGAAAACGCTGGTAAATGTCAATATTGTGCTACTTTTAGTTTATATTTGCTATTTTTTTTTTCTTCCATACATAATAATATAAATTTTATTGAATAAATATAAAGAAGTTTTTTTTTATATAAATCTTTTTTATAGGAGTATACAGATGGCAAACATTGCACTGATTACAGGTATTACAGGACAGGATGGATCTTTCCTAGCAGAATTTTTGCTTGAGAAAGGTTATGAAGTACACGGAATTATCCGCCGTTCTTCATCTTTTAATACAGGACGTATCGAACACTTGTATCTTGAAACTGCATTAAAGGATATGCACGAAGCACGCCGTGTTCAGCTCCATTATGGCGACCTTACAGATTCAGAAAGCCTTATCCGCTTAATCCGTGAAATTAAACCAACAGAAATCTACAATCTTGGTGCACAAAGTCATGTCCAGGTTTCTTTTGAAGTTCCTGAATATACTGCTGACTGTGATGCTACTGGTGTTCTTCGTATTCTCGAAGCAGTTCACTTCTTGGGTATGGAAAAGACCTGTCGTATCTATCAGGCATCAACTTCAGAACTTTTCGGACTTGTTCAGGAAGTTCCACAGAAGGAAACAACTCCTTTCTATCCACGTTCACCTTATGCCGTTGCAAAAATGTACGGTTTCTGGATTATGAAGAATTATCGTGAATCTTATGGAATGTTCTGTTCTAACGGTATCTTGTTCAACCACGAATCAGAGCGTCGCGGTGAAACTTTTGTAACTCGTAAAATAACTCTTGCGGCTTCGCGCATTGCACAGGGACTTCAGAAAAAGCTTTATCTTGGAAACCTCAACGCTCTCCGTGACTGGGGCTATGCAAAAGACTATGTTGAATGTATGTGGCTCATTCTTCAACAGGACAAACCGGATGACTTCGTAGTTGCAACAGGTGAACAGCATTCAGTTCGTGAGTTCTGCCAGTATGCATTCCGCGAAGCAGGAATTGAAATTGAATTCAAGGGTGAAGGTGTAAACGAAAAGGGCTATAACAAAGCAACTGGTGAAGTCCTTATTGAAGTTGATCCAAAATACTTCCGCCCTGCAGAAGTTGAAACACTCCTTGGTGACCCGACAAAAGCAAAATCAGTTCTCGGCTGGAATCCAACAAAGACAACATTCCCAGAACTTGTTAAAATTATGATGAAACACGATATGGAGTATGTAAAGGCTGAAAAGACTTTACACCAAAGATAATTATGGAAAAGAATGCAAAAATTTATGTAGCTGGTCATCGCGGACTTGTTGGTGGCTCAATTGTTCGTAGCCTTAAAGAAAAAGGTTACACAAATATTATTACTCGTACACATAAAGAACTTGATTTGTTGAATCAGTCTGCTGTAAATGAGTTTTTCGCTGCAGAAAAACCAGAATACGTATTCCTTGCTGCTGCACATGTAGGTGGAATAGGAGCAAATTCAACTTATCCTGCAGATTTCATTTACCAGAATATGGTCATTGGCTTTAATGTTGTTGAAGCTGCTCGTGTTAATGGTGTAAAGAAACTGATGAACCTGGGGTCAACTTGTATCTATCCAAAGATGGCCGAACAGCCAATCAAGGAAGAATCATTGCTTACAGGACCTCTTGAACCAACTAACGATGCTTATGCTCTTGCTAAGATTTCTGTAATCAAGCTTTGTACTGCTTATAACAAACAATTTGGAACAAACTTTTTGAGCGTAATGCCAACAAATCTTTATGGTTTGGGTGATAACTACGAACTCCAGGGAAGTCATGTATTTCCTGCAATGATTCGTAAGTTCCATGAAGCAAAAGCAAGTGGAGAGGATATAGTACACCTCTGGGGAGATGGTTCTCCATTAAGAGAATTCTTGTATGCCGGAGACCTCGCCGATGCAGTTGTTTACCTTATGGAAAACAAAGATGCTGCAGACCTTCGTACTCCAACTGGTGACTTCGTAAATGTTGGAACTGGCAAAGAATGTACAATCAAAGAACTTGCTGAAACAGTAGAAGATGTGGTTTATGCAGATGTTCGTAAAGACGGACGTAAGTGTAAAATGGACTGGGACCCGTCAAAACCAAACGGTACACCACGTAAGCTTTGTGATGTCACTCGACTGAATGCACTTGGCTGGAAAGCAAAAATTGATTTACGTGCAGGTGTAGAAATTGCATATAACGACTTCCTGCATGGGGAAGTTAGAAAGTAATGAATAAGGCTCCGAGTTATCGGAGCCTTATTTGTTTGATGCATAAAAAAGGTTTCTATTCTCTTTTCTTTATCTCTTCTGCAATCTTTTTTACATCCTGAATCTTGCCTTTAGCTGCGACAAGCAGTGAATCATCACTATCTACAATAACAATATTATCTAAACCAATAGTTGCAATAGTGCGCTTCCCACCTCGGATATAACTCGATGTTGTATCTAGTGCAATAATATCATCCCCTTTCAATACATTCATATTGCTATCTTTATTACTTATGTCATAAAGTGCAGACCATGAACCTAAATCATCCCACCCTGCGTTGAGTTTTACAATTTTTCCTTTTTTTGTTTTTTCCATCACGGCATAATCGATTGAGTCACCTTTTATCTGAGCAAATGAATCTTTATTCAAACGAACAAAATCGGTGTCTATGGTAGCTTTTTCAAAAGATTCGACAGAAAGAGTGGCCATTTCTGGATTATGGATTTTTAACTCTTCAATAAATGTTGAAGCCTTGAAAACGAACATTCCGCTATTCCATGCATATTCGCCGCTTGCAAGGTATTCTTCAGCTTTTTCTAAACATGGTTTTTCTACAAATTTTTCAAGAGTGAAAGCTCCATTTGTTTCAGAGCCGGCAGCTTTTACATAACCGTAGCCTGTTGCTGGAAATGTTGGTATGATTCCGAATGTAACAAGATATCCTTGTTCAGCGTTAGTTGCTGCAGTAAGAACTGCTTTCTGGAATGCAGGTACATCAGCAATAACATGATCGCTTGGGAGCACGACAACTATTGCATCTTTATCCTGCTTCATTGCTGCACAACATGCAGCGGCTATAGCAGGAGCTGTGTTTTTAGCCATTGGTTCCAGAAGAATTGTTGGTTTTATAATATCGTCTGTAACAACTTCTGGCAAGATTTCTCCAATCTGCTGGGCAACCATAAATCTGTGTGATTCGCCGCAGGAAATGATTGGTGAACTGATATTTAGACCTTTGAGACGAAGAAGGGTTTCTTGAATCATGGTGCGTTCAGTTACGAGTGGCAAAAACTGTTTTGGATGGTCGCCCCATGAAAGCGGCCATAAGCGAGTTCCGGCTCCGCCGGAAAGAATAATTGGTATAATTGTCATAACGGAAGTATAACGATTTATTCAGAGTTTGAACATATGCATAAAAATTTAGACTATTTCATCTACAGAAATTTCTTTAATACCTAATGCGCTAATTATTTGGGACTGTTTTGACATAACTACATTTAAAGTATTTTTTATATAAATTTTCATTTCTTCAGGTGTATTTGGATCATTTAATTGTTTATATAAATTTGTAACTCTATCTGCGTTTTGCAATAAGCTTCCTGATAATTGACTTTGGGCTAAAACATCTTCTCTATAATTTTTCTGTAAATTGCAATAGATTGAAACAATTGTCCCTAGTGCACCTATGAATGTCATAAGACCAGGACTGTTTATTGATAATGACTTTAACTGAATTGCATTCTTCTGTTTAAAATCATATAGAGGATATAAACAATCTTGAACCTTTACATATATGTCTGGACGTTGAGTTTTTTTGAACTGATCAAAAAACTCTTTGTTTCATTTGTTTTCGAAAACTAAACAAATGAAATTCATTTGATTTGCTTTATCAAAAGAAAGAGTTGTGGTTTTAGAAGAATTAATGTCATTATATGGAAATAAGTCTTTACTTTGTGTTCTAATAAAAAAATTGTTTAGTGGGATTGCATAATTGTTGATTATATCAACAAAATTACACATTGATTGAACTTTAATGAACGTTTGTATTAATTCTTCACAATAATGAAGCAATGTATATGATGGCAAAATTGTCTTACATTTAATGGTAAGTAAACCAAGTTTATCTGAATCTACAAACTTATCAAGTTCTTCTTTTGAAAGAGAAAGTGCTATATTTCCTGTTGTTGTAAAAATACCGTTTCTAATTGTTTCCATATCTTTATTATATACCTATTTTTGATTTTTATAAACTTTATGATTTTATAATTAATTACAAATTAACCTTTCTTAACCCCAAATAAACCCTACCTCTGCCTATAATTTCCCTATGAAAATCCAAGGCAGAGACTGCACACTGACACTAGCAAAAGACGATGAATATTATCCATTACCCTACAGCGAGGAAACTGTAAGACAAAGGTCCAAAGGCTATTTTCTGCCAGCGGTTATCGGTAAAAGGAACAGAGAAAAGTTTGTAGCTACCAGACAGGTAATAGAAGGCTGCTTCGTTACCCGCCTGGATTACAGCTGCATACTTGCTCTGTTCCTTTTGCTTTTTAAAAACGACATTGAAAGCTTTGACCTATATGCAGACAGAATCTTTGAAAAGATAATCTATAAAAATATAAAAGTAAAAAACTTTGAACTACGTGCAGAAAACGGTGAAGCATTTAAGCTGCGCGTAGATGTAGAGAGTACAGAAAACTCTTACACAAAGGACTGGCCGATAAATACACCGTCTTTAGAGATTCCCCGGAACAACCAGTTGTTCCGAGCCAGAACGGTGGAAGAGCCTAAAAAATGCGATGCATTTTTTGTTAACGGCTCTTCGATTTTAGGCAGGTCAAGCCGGGGAATGACAAACGGATGGATTGCTTCGGGCTCCGCCCTCGCAATGACAGGCTCTATGTCCGGTGGTTTCGACAGGCTCAACCACCGCACTTACCATTATGACGGCCACCTGATTTCCATAAACAATAACAAAACAATACCCTTAATTTATAGATTCGAACTTACCGGAACATATACGGAAACATCAAAATATAAACTCACCTTATACTATCCCCTCTCAACAGAATTCTTCCCATCAAAAAATTCAATTCAAAAACTTACAATCCCAATCGACATAAAAGACGGCATCTGGCTAGACCTGTATGACCTGGAAGCTGCAGGTGAACTGGTAGACATTAACTGTGCAGATACCGTACTTGCATCACAAAGCTTTAGAGTAAAAAGTAATGTAGTTTTTAATATACGTAATGAAAAAGATTTTTATCAAATAGTCTTATAATACAAATATAGATTTAAAAAGAATAAACCTCTTCCTTCAAAAGCATATGTAAATATGCCTTTGGAAAACAGGGGGCGAAAAGAAAATGTAAACGAAGTGAAGGCAAAGTCAAGGCTCGGAGCACAGCGACGACCCGAAGGGCTTGGCCTTTACTTTGACTGAACGGAGTTTATACTCTATTTCCCCCTGTTTTTCATGTCATAAGTAATCGTTTATTCCTCTTAAACCCCAATAAAGATTTATTAACTCAAAGTTAAGGTAGCTTGCCCCTACACTGTAGGCTATGAAGTTCTATGAGTTACCACCAGAAGTAGAAAATCGAATCCGCGAAACTAACAGCCGCCCATTTGTAAGAGTTGTGTTTGAGCTTGCCAATGGTGATGTTTATATTCCAGATTCTGATATTCTTGAATGCGTTGCAACTTCTTACAACACAGAGGCTGGTGGAATTGTAAACTGCGGAGAGCTTTTGCTTAAAGGTCTTTATGATGCTGAGCATAATGCGGAATATACAACAGGGCTTGGTGTTCAGATTTGGTATTGCTTTGGAGAACGTGAAAACACTTTTTTCCGCTTTCACCTTTTTGTAGATGATAACGGATTCCAAAGCCAGGAGACAGGCTTTCTTGATAAGACTACCAAGGTACGCTTA
Source organism: uncultured Treponema sp. (assembly GCA_946532115.1). Taxonomy (GTDB): domain Bacteria; phylum Spirochaetota; class Spirochaetia; order Treponematales; family Treponemataceae; genus Treponema_D. Next base: position 3,018 of record CAMNBC010000009.1, on the reverse strand, counting down.
ATTGATTTGAGCTCTAAGCTTGATGATACAAAGCTGCAGCATAACTGGACTGATGCGCAGACTGTTGTTCACTCTGTTGTTTGTGACAGAACGAATCCTGAAAACTCTCTTGTTCATATTATTGCAAAACGTGGCGGACTGAATGCAAATGAAATTAACTGCGGCACTCTGCGATTTGATATTCCTTATGTTGTTGTTGCAGGTTCTGCTTGGAAAGAACTTTGCGCACTTGCAAAGGCCTATGACGCTGTTGTTGAATGCGGTAAGGATCTGACTCTTTCTTTTATTGAAAGTCCTTATGATGTTGAAAATGAATATTCTGAAGAAAGTGATTTTACATTGGATGAAACTCAGATTACTCATTACAGATTTTTTAATAACAATGATAAGTATGCAAACAATATTCGCCTGAAGTATACACGTTATGTGCAGACTGAACGCCAGGAGCTCTGGTCTTATTCTGATGCTCCTGTGTGGTATGACGAGGACATGAAGCCTTATTATCCATTTACGGATGATAGCAGAAAGATTATTTCTGATAATGATTACGAGGCTATTTATACGGCTAAAAATGAGGAAGGAAAAACTAGGAACGTTGTGTTTGCGGACCAGCTGACTACTGAGGAAGAATTTCTTCGTGATATGCAGATCGCCGGGTCAAGCCCGACGATGACACCTTCGTTCGAAGTCGTACAGTACGATACGACAACTTACAAAGACAGGGCCATCATCCAGCTTTCGAGAAATGGAAATCTGATTGGACTTTATAAGGCTGCGATTTATGGCCGTGCGATTATTTCTGAAACTAACTATAGCATTTTTGTAAAAGATGATAACGAGATTGCGGCCAAAAGTCAGATTGTCAAAAATGTGACTTCAAAGTTTTTGTCTGATGATTTATTTGAAGATGAACCTTTCTGCCTGCGACGTGCAAAAGATTTATTGCAGGAATGTATTAACTGCAAAGGTGCTTACTACCTAACAACTTATCTTCCTCTTATTCATGCCCGCGTTGGTGCCTTTATGGATATTAGGCTCAACGCTCAATCAAATTTTAAGAAAGTGAGAATTGATGAACTCACGTTTCGTTATAAGAAGGAAGCTGCGTTTAGTTCGGAGATTTGGGTAACAAGGGTTTAGAGAATGCTTAATGCGTAATTAAATATGAATTAAGAATTATGCATTAAGCATTAATTTACGCATTTACAGGAACTTTCTGGGCGATTTTCTTTACTTCTTTTACAGGAAGTTTTACCCATGCTGCAATCTGCTCAATTGTTCCGGCATTTGATTCAATAAGATTCATAATAATTCTTTCTTGTTCTTTTGCAATACCTTCGATTCTACCTTCTGTTCTACCATCATCTCTGATTCTTTCAACAACATCGCACATAGTAATACCTCCTTTCTTAAAGTTACCTTCATTATACACCTTTTCAAAAGAATCGTCACCTGTTAATGCAGAAAACATTTTTAAGGTTTCATTGGCATGCTTGAGCTTTTCTTTTGAACCATTATATTTTTGATTTAAGCGCTTTGTTCTGAAATATTCTGCAATAATCTTAAAATCACTTTTAAACATTGCAATAGTCTTTGGACTTAAAAAAGCAATGTTGAATACATTGATTTTGTAGTCATTTACAAAGGGCTTTAATTTTTCAGGGACATCAAAACATTCGTAAAGATGCTTGGCTTTGGACCATTTTTCTTCAGTTCCAAAATATAAAACCAGAGTTGCAACCGGATAACGCTTCTTCTGTTTATTATCCAGAAGCTGCTGCTTATAGCTTGCTCCATCATAACTGATTACACGGAGAGGCATATCGGAATCCTGGGCAGTCTGATTTTCAATTCCTAAAATTGAAATGCGGATTTCTCCATTTTTCCAAAACTTTGAAACATCACGTTCCTGTTCATGAATTTTGCCATCAGCTTTAAACATGCTTTTTGTTGTATCAGCTTCAAGTTCTTTTTCCTTGATGACTTCTTCACCCTTAAATAACAGTACATTTACAATATCTGCAAATACATCATTAAGAGCTTCGAGATTTTTTTCTGTAATGTCTTTCTCTGCCATAATTTAAATATAGTAAATAATTGATTAAAAGTATAGAGAATTAACAATGCTTAATTCGTAATGCTTAGTGTGTAATTAATTTAGAATTAAAGATTATAGCTTATTACAAACGGCTGCCCCATTTACAAACAACTCCCTGCAAAGCATATGTAAATATGCCTTTGGAAAACAGGGGGCGAAAAGAAAATGTAAACGAAGTGAAGGCAAAGTCAAGGCTCGGAGCGCAGCGACGACCCGAAGGGCTTGGCCTTTACTTTGACCGAACGGAGTTTATACTCTATTTCCCCCTGTTTTTCATGTCATAAGTAAACTTTTATTTCTATTAAAACCCAATAAAGATTTATTAACTCAAAGTTAAGGCAGGCTGACTTTACACTGTAATCTAACAAAGGAGGTTTGGGTATAGAAAATCTTGATTTATTGGTGAAGTCATTAAATGACTTGAAAATTGAATTAAGCGGTTTCCGATCGGAAATGAAAGAATTTAAACAGGCTGTTGAGAAACGTGTGGATTGTCTGGATTCAAGGTCTACTGCCTGCCAGTTTAATCCGAACGTGTGTGCTACGGCCCGCAGACTTGAAGAACACATTAAGGCAGACAGTGGCAAAGCAGGAAGAAACATGGCTGTAATTGCCTGCGTTATTTCCTGCTTTAATGTGGCGGTGACGGTGATTACTCTGGTGGTCAAAGGTTTATAAAGGTGGTTTCGACAGGCTCCACCACCGCGGAGGTGTATGAACGATAAGATTCGTGATTTGAAAATTAGGCTGATGCTGGAAGCTGAAAAAGAACTTACGGAAGATTTGACTGAGGCTCAGCGTTACCAGTATTACCTGGGGCGGATGCAGTTTTTGCATTATGTGAGCGGTAAGGAAAATCTTTTGGAAGCTGACTGTTCGGGTTCTGTCTGTCTTGCTCTTCTTCTTGCAACTGGGTGCGG
>CAMNBC010000008.1 GCA_946532115.1 uncultured Treponema sp. | reverse complement strand
ATTCGGCTGTAATCTAAAACCGTCTTTTTAGTCTTAAGTTGATGATGTTGGGCGGCACCGGGGTAGCCACTACGTGTCTACCCCGGTCGGCTGTTCCGCCCTTCGCGCAAAGCGCTCATCCTCCTCGGGGCCAGCTCGGCCGCTTCGCGTCCGGCCCGTCCCCTGCGGTGGACTGCTTACGCAGGGGCTCCATAGCCTGCCGCAGTGAGAAAAAAAATCAGTTTATGTTTATGTTTTTACAGTGATGTGGATTTTTTTAATATACCATGTTATATTTGAAAGCAAGAGGATGACATGTCTAAGCTTAGAATAAAGTATTTTGGCCCAATTACAGAAGGTTTTGATTCTGATGACGGTTTTATAAAATTTGATAAATATACTGTTTTTATCGGCGATCAGGGAACAGGAAAAAGTACTATCTCTAAATTGTTTGCTATTTGCAGCTGGCTGGAAAAGGCTTTCTTTCGAGGAGATTATAATAAAGACGAGTTTGATAATCTGGATTTTAATGAATTATGCCATAGTCAGTTATTAGATTATTCTTTCAATGAGAATACAGAAATTGAATATGCAGGTGATGCTTTCTATTTTCTGTTCAAGAAAGATGTTTTTTTTGCAGAAGAAATGAAGAATGCAATAAAAGATTACAAGCGTCCCAAAATAATGTATATACCATCAGAAAGAAACATCCTCTCAGTGGTAAAAAATATTGAAGAACTTGAAAATCTTCCTCCTATGCTTCGCCTTTTGCGTAAACGTTACTTACAGGCAAGTGAATCTTTGCAAAATAATGGTCTTTTTAATCTTCCTCTTGCTGGTTACAAAGCTATAGTTAACAAATCAAATGGTGAAACTTCTGTGATTGACGAGAAAACTGGAAAATCAGTTCCCTTGATTTGTGCTTCAAGTGGCTTGCAGTCAATAGTTCCTTCTACTCTTGTAACCCAGTTTTTGATGTTACAGGCAGAACAAAGTATACTTGAAAAAATTCGTGGATTAAGTGATAAAAATTTAAATCAATTGTTATTGCAGCTTGATAGCGAGACCGTGCAAGATGAACTTGAACGATATATTAAGTCTGGCATAACAAAAAGTGTTTCTGAACAGTCTCTAAAAGAAATAGAGCAAGCTGCCAGAAGATTTACGAATGCTTATTTTTTGAACATAGTGGAAGAGCCTGAACAGAACTTGTTCCCTGACTCTCAAATGAATAACCTTGCCTTCTTGTTCGATGCCGCAAATTCTAATGATTCCAATAAAATTGTAATTACAACACACAGCCCTTATGTACTTTCATATATTACACTGGCAGCAAAAGCATTTGAATTGGCAGAAAAAAAGGTCGCAGCAAAAGAAGTTGAAAAAATCATTTCAAAAGAATCTTGGTTAGACGGAAATTTGTGTCATGTTTATCAAATAGAGAATGGACAGATAAAGAAATTGGAAACCTTTGACAGAGGTCTTCCTTCTGACAATAATATGTTGAACCTCACTCTTGGAGAAGCAAACGATAAATTTGATCAGCTACTGGACCTGGAGGAAGAAGTTGCAGGTTAATTTTTATTCTTATGCAGAGGCGGTTCCTACCCAGAAAGAGTTTGCCATTTGCGATGACCATGACCAGAGTCCTGTTCGTATGGAGCATATAGGAGATTCCGAACATCAAGTTATTGTTATAAGCAATAATCGTACGGATTATTCATTTATAGCCGTGGATCATAATATTTCGCTAAAGAAAGATGACGGAAGTGATGACAAGGTTTGTGATGCCATGCTTCTGACAGATAAAAGTTTGTGCTTTATAGAAATAAAATGCTGGCGTGGTGGTACCTGGGTGAAAAAAGCCGCAGCGCAGGTTGCCTGTACAATAAAGCATTTTAATAATTCTCATCCAAATGATAAGCATAAAATTCGAGATGCATATTTATGCAACTGGAAGCAGAGAAAAAAATTATTAAATGAATCAAAAAATGAGCTAAAAAGTAATTTTCTGAAAGAGTATAAGACTCATTTATACATTTCGAATGTAATTCAAGAACTGGTATAAGCGACGTTATAATATAATTGAATTTGCTTTTATTTAAATTATAAATAATTTATATACAATAAAAAAAGCAATGTAAACTAATTGTCTTTTTACAGTTTATTTCATATAATAATATTTACTGTATCAAACAGTTCTACAGCGGATGCCCAGAGAGGTATAGTTTGTTTCGGCAGCATACGTTCCCAGCATCACCAATGCCTCTCGTGTTTTCAAACAACGGTTCCTCCGCTGAATGGAAAGTTATTTCCAAACAAAAATCATTTACAAAATAATTTGCTTCTCTCAAATAAAACTCGACAAGTCCTTGTCGGGATTTATTCATGTTTCTAACAAATCAAAAATAACAGGATTAAAATCATGAAAACACTTATCCTCGCTGGTGGAATGGGTACACGTCTTGGTGAAGAAACAAAGCTCATCCCAAAACCTATGGTTGAAATCGGAGGATATCCAATTCTCTGGCACATTATGAAAATCTATAGCCACTACGGCTATAACGATTTTGTCATTCTTACCGGTTACAAAGGTCATGTAATTAAAGATTACTTTTTGAATTACTATAACCGCTATTCAGACATGACCATTGATATGGCCAACAATGATGTGCAGATTCATAAAATGCGCACAGAGCCATGGACTGTTACAATGCTTTATACAGGCCCAGATACAATGACAGCCGGTCGTATTGCTAAAGCAAAATCTTACATTGGAAACGAACCTTTCATGCTTACATACGGAGATGGAGTTTCTGATGTTGATATTTCAAAACTTGTAGATTCACATGCTAAATCCGGAAAACTCGTTACTTTAACCGCTGTAAAACCAGAAGGTCGTTTTGGTGCTCTTGAGATTCAGGCTGATGGAACAATCAGTCAGTTCCAGGAAAAACCAAGTGACAACTGGATAAACGGCGGTTTTTTTGTTTGTGAAAATAAAGCTCTCGATTATATTCCTGCAGATTCACACGACATTATGTGGGAACGTGCTCCTCTTCAGAATATTGCAAAAGACGGGCAGCTCCATGCTTATAAACATGATGGCTTCTGGCATCCAATGGATATGCTTAAAGATAAGGAAGATTTGAATAAGCTTTGGGCTACAGAAAAAGCACCTTGGGATGTTTGGGGACATTTTAAGAAGTAATCAGGAGTCTGTCATTCCGAACTCGATTAATGTGTCATTGTCGGCCTAGACCCGACAATCCATACAAAACAGGTAATAAAATAATGAACGAAATATTAAACTTTTATAAAGGAAAAAAAGTCTTTCTAACCGGCCATACCGGCTTCAAAGGAACCTGGCTCAGTCGTATTCTGATTTTAGCGGGTGCAGAAGTTACTGGTTATTCTCTTGAACCTCCTACAAATCCAAGCATTTTTGAGCAGACTAATATTGCAAGTCAGATGAAGTCTATTATTGGTGATATTCGTGATGGTGCAAAGTTGAAGGCTGCTCTTGTAGAAGCAAAGCCTGATATTGTTCTTCATCTTGCTGCTCAGCCAATAGTCAGAACTTCATACAAAGATCCTGTCGGAACTTACGAAAGTAATGTAATGGGAACTGTAAATATTCTGGAAGCAGTTCGTGCCTGTGATACAGTACAATCCTTTGTAAACATTACAACAGACAAAGTTTACCTGAACAAAGAATGGGCCTGGGGCTATCGTGAGAATGAAGAACTCTGTGGTTATGACCCATATTCTAACAGTAAATCTTGTTCAGAGTTGGTTACTTACAGCTATCGTAATTCATTCTTTAATGAAGAAACTTCACCTGCAATTTCAACTGCCCGCAGTGGAAACGTAATCGGCGGTGGAGATTATGCAACAGACAGAATTATTCCAGACTGTATTCGTGCAGTAGAAGAAGGAAAAGAAATAATTCTTCGTAATCCTAATTCAACCCGTCCATATCAGCATGTGCTGGAATGTCTTCGGGGGTATCTTACTTTGGCAAAGGCTCAGTATGAAAACAAATCATTTGTAGGTTCTTATAATTTTGGCCCTGATGATGAATCTTGTGTAACAACAGGCCAGCTTGCAACTTTGTTCTGCGAAAACTGGGGTAATGGCGCTGCTTGGAAGAATGTTAGTGAAGCTAATGCACCACACGAAGCAAACTTCTTAAAGCTTGACTGTTCAAAATCAAAAACAGTGCTTGGCTGGTATCCACAGTGGGGAATCCGGGATGCAATGAAAAAGATTGTTGAATGGGAAAAGGCTGTGCAGAGTGGTATTTTTGCTGCAGAAATTACAGATAAACAGATAAAAGAATATTTTAATGTATAAGTCGTCATTCTGAACTTGTTTCAGAATCTATAAAAAAGATGCCGAAACAAGTTCGGCATGACAGATAATGGAGAATAACATGTTCGAAAACAAATCAAAAGAAGAAGCAACAAAAGAAATCTTAAACAGTGTAAAAGAATATTATAAAAAATTTATGGTTCGCCCTGAATATAAGGACGGAGACCGCATCTCTTATGCAAGCCGTGTATTTGATGAAAAAGAAATGATGAATCTTACAGATTCAGCTCTTGAATTCTGGCTTACAAGCGGCCGCTATACAGACCAGTTTGAAAAACAGCTTGGTGAATATTTAGGTACTCCATTTGTTTCTCTTGTAAATTCAGGTTCTTCTGCTAACCTTCTTGCATTCATGACTTTGACATCTCCGCTTTTGAAAGAAAGACAGGTAAAACGTGGTGACGAAGTTATTACAGTTGCCTGTGGTTTCCCAACAACTGTAACTCCAATCCTTCAGTATGGTGCAATACCAGTTTTTGTTGATGTAACAATTCCTCAGTACAATATTGATGTAACTCAACTCGAAGCAGCACTTAGTCCAAAGACAAAGGCTGTTATGATTGCTCATACCTTGGGAAATCCTTTTAATCTTAAAGCTGTAAAAGTCTTCTGTGAAAAACATAGCCTCTGGCTTATTGAAGACAACTGTGATGCTCTTGGTTCTGAGTATACATTAGACGGAAAAACATATAAGACAGGAACTGTAGGTGATATCGGAACTTCAAGCTTCTATCCGCCACACCACATGACAATGGGTGAGGGTGGAGCAGTTTATACGCGTAATCCTCTTCTTCATAAAATTATCCGCTCAATGAGAGACTGGGGACGCGACTGTATCTGTCCTTCTGGAAAAGATAACCTTTGTGGTCATCGTTTTGACAAGCAGTTTGGAACACTCCCTCTTGGATATGACCACAAATATACATACAGCCACTTTGGTTACAATCTTAAGGCAACAGACTTGCAGGCAGCTGTAGGTTGTGCACAGCTCGAAAAATTCCCAATGTTTGTAGAAAAACGTAAGGAAAACTTTAAGCGCCTAAGAGCAGGTCTTGAAAGTTTACAGGATAAACTGATTCTTCCTGAACCTGTAGAAAACGGTAACCCAAGTTGGTTTGGATTCCTTATTACATGTAAAGAAGGAACAGACAGAACAGAACTTGTAAAGAAGATTGAAGCAGCAAATATTCAGACTCGAGCTCTCTTTGCCGGAAACCTTACCCGTCACCCTTGTTTTGACCAGATTCGTGGAACTGATGCTTACCGTGTAATTGGTGACCTTTCTGTAACAGATCGAATCATGCGTGATACATTCTGGATTGGTGTATATCCAGGAATGACAGAAGCTATGATTGATAAGATGATTGAAGTAATAAAATCTAGCGTATAATAAATTATTTACTATAAATGGTACAATGTCATTATTTCTTACAAAAAAAAATATAGTTCAATTCATAAAATTTGGATTAGTAGGTTGCTCGAATGCAATAATATCTCTAGGCATATATACCTTCCTTGTGTATGTGAATGTTAATTATTTTGTTGCAAATGCAATTGGTTTTTTTATAAGTATAATAAATGCTTTTGTTTGGAATAATTACTTTGTTTTTAAAAAGAATAATGCAGACGATAGATCTAAACTGTATTCTTTTATAAAAATGTTACTTTCTTATTCTATTACTGGATTATTTCTACAAAGTGCAGAATTGAAATTGTTAATAGATATTTTAACAGTTTCAAAATACTTTGCACAAATTATTTGTATAATTGTAAATTTGCCAATCAATTTTGTGTTAAATAAAATTTGGGCATTTAAAGTAAAAGGTCAAAAATGATTGATTATTTTGTAGAATCCTGGGCGGATGTAGAAGGTAATGTAAATAAAACTTCTGATTTACTAAAATGGGTTCAGCAATTAAATGAAAATACGAAAGTAAATATTAAAGAAACCTCTATATTTAAGGATACGTTCTGGTTTTATGATGATTATATGGGTGAAGTATTGAACAGAAAAAGAAGTTTCTTTTCAATAAAAGGCGTTCGTTTCTTTGAAAATCATGAATTTGTAAAAGAACAGCCGATTATAAATCAACCTGAAATTGGGTATCTTGGAATTATAGGCAAAATAATTGATGGAAAACTAAATTTTTTAATGCAAGGAAAAATTGAACCAGGAAATATTAATTGTGTTCAGGTATCTCCTACAATTCAGGCAACAAAAAGTAATTTTACAAGAGCTCATGGTGGAAAAAGTCCAGCGTATTTAGAATATTTTGAAAATTCAAGTAAGTATATAGTTGTATATGACCAAATTCAGAGTGAACAGTCATCTCGTTTTCTTAAGAAACGAAATAGAAATATGATTATGCTTGTTCAGGATGAAATTCCTGTTCTGCAAAATTTTAAATGGATGACTCTTGGGCAGATAAAAGAATTAATGAAGATTGATAATTTGGTGAATATGGATACTAGAACTGTTTTATCTGGAATTCCTTTTATATTGGAATCTCCCAAACAAGATTTAAATAAATATTTTAAAGATAAAGCTTTATATAATAGTATATTTTTATCAAATGACATACAAAAAGAATTGGTACAAATTTATCATAAAATAAATAATTACAAAATGTTTAAAGAAATTTCGGTAGTGCAGACACCTTTAAATCAATTGGTAGATTGGACGATTGATGAATACGGAATCACTTGTACGAAGACTTCAGATTTTATGGTTAAGTACTATGATATTGAAATTTCAGGAAGAGAGGTACAATGCTGGTTCCAACCTTTATTTAAAGCAATAGGATGTGCAACATTTGCTTTGATTACAAAACTTGTTGATAATAAAAGAAAATTTCTTGTTAGAATAAAGCCTGAAATCGGTTGTTTTGATAAAATCGAATTGTCTCCCTCTATACAATGGGAACCTTCTCATAATTCAAAAGATGATTCTTTTGTTGATAAATACTTTAGGATGTTAATTTCAGAATCCCACCAAAATTGTAAAATCTTATTTGATTCTATGTTATCAGAAGAAGGTGGGCGTTTTTATCATGAACAAAATAGAAATATGATTGTTGAGATTGATTCTTTTCCTGAAGAATTAAATGAAATAGATGAATATATATGGTGTGATTTAGCGACCTTAAATTTTTTAACACAAATAAATAACTGTTTGAATATACAATTACGAAATTTAATTTCATTACTTCCTTTATAAACAAATTGGTGATAGATATGAAAATAGGAATTATATGCCCTTCTGAAATAGCTCATAGACGTTTTTTACCTGCCTTAAAAAAAGATTCTTCTTTTGAATTTGTGGGGCTAGGTATTTCGTCTGCTGAAGAAAATAACGGGAAAACTGTACCTGGACAGAAAGAAAAAGCAACTGAAATGATTGAAGCTTATGGGGGAAAAATATTTTCAAGCTATAGAGAATTAATTTCTTCTACAGAAATAGAAGCTGTATATATTCCTCTTCCACCTGCGTTACATTATAAATGGGCTTATGAAGCGTTAAAATATGGAAAACATGTTTTAATTGAAAAACCATCAACAACATTACTGAAAGATACTGATTCATTAATCAATTTAGCTGAAGAGAAACAATTAGCTTTGCACGAGAATTATATGTTTGTTTTTCATAAACAAATAGATGAAATTAATACTATTTTACAAAGTGGGGAAATAGGAGAGATACGTTTATATAGAATTTCATTTGGCTTCCCAATGAGAGCAATAAATGATTTTCGATATAATAAAAAATTAGGTGGTGGAGCCTTAATAGATGCAGGTGGATATACATTAAAACTTGCAGCTATGCTTCTTGGGAAAGAAGCAAATATAACTACAGCTCAAAGTAATTATCTTAAACAATTTGAAGTAGATATGTATGGTTCTGCAACTTTGGTTAATAATGAAGGGGTAACAGCTCAAGTTTCTTTTGGAATGGATAATAATTATAAATGTGAACTTGAGGTATGGGGTAGTAAAGGAACTCTTTATACAAATAGAATTCTGACTGCACCTGTAGGTTATATTCCAGAAATATCTATAAATAAAAATAATGTAATCGAAAATAGAAAATTATCCGAGGATGATTCTTTCTATAATTCTTTACAATACTTTAAAAAATGTATTTTAGATGTTGATGTAAGAAATCAGAGTTATAAAAATATACACAACCAGGCTAAACTTGTTGAAGATTTCAAAAGACTTTCTGGAGACTTTTAAATGAAGACAGCAATAATTATCGGTGCTAATAGTTATATTGCTAGAAATTTAATTCATTTTATAAATCAAAATGAAGAAATGAAAATCATAGGCCTATATGATTTTTCTGATAAACAAATAGATGATGAAATTCCGTACTCAAAGATTAATATAAAGTCAAAGGATTCAGTTTCTTTGATAAATATGAATTGTGATATTATATATATGTTTATTGGTAAAACAGGAAGTGCAAATGGCTTTACTGATTATGAGACTTTTATAGATATAAATGAACTTGCTTTGTTAAATGTTATATCTGAATATATAAATCAAAAATCTAAGGCAAAAATCGTATTTCCTTCTACTAGGCTTATTTATAAAGGACAAGATTTTCCTTTAACAGAAGGTGCTGAAAAAGAATTCAAGACAATATATGCTTTGAATAAATTTGCATGTGAAAATTATTTGAGGCAGTATCATGAAATATACGGTATAAATTACTGTATTTTAAGAATTTGTGTACCATATGGGACGATGATAGAGAGTGCATCTTCCTATGGTACAGCAGAATTTATGTTAAATAAGGCAATAAATGGTGAAGATATTGTGTTGTATGGAGATGGTCACCAAAGACGAACCCTGATTAATATGAAAGATTTATGTAATATTTTTTATTTAGCAGGTCTATCAGAAAACTGTATTAATGATGTTTTTAATGTAGGTGGTGAAGATTATAGTTTGAAAGAAATGGCAGAATTATTGGCGAAAAAGTATAAAGTAAAAATATCTTTTATCGATTGGCCTGAAATAGCAAAAAAAATTGAATCTGGCAGTACGATTTTTAATGATGAAAAATTAAAAAATAAACTTGGTAATGTAATAAAATATTCATTTTCTGAATGGGTAAAAGAAAATTAATCGAGGAGAAAAATGAAACTATCAATTGTAGTACCTGTATATTATAATGAACAAAATCTAGTTCCTTTATATGAAGATATAAAGAAAAAGATTATTGATGTAATAGATTATGATTATGAAATTGTGATGATAGATGATGGTTCAAAAGATAGATCTTATGAAGTCATGAAATCGTTGTCTGTAAGAGATAAAAATATTAAGATTCTCAGATTATCAAGAAACTTTGGTTCACATGCGGCAGTTTTGGCTGGCTTAAATTATTGTACTGGGGATTGTGCGGTTTTTAAGGCAGCAGATTTACAGGAACCTACAGAACTGATTCTTGATATGGTTGAAAAGTGGAAAGAAGGTAATAATGTAGTTCTTGCTGTAAGAAAGGGAAGAGAAGAAAGTCATCAACAAGTGTTTTTTGCGAATTTTTATTATTGGATGGTTAGGAAATTTGCATTAAAAACAATGCCCAAAAATGGTTTTGATGTATATTTGATTGATAGAAAAGTAATAGATGTACTTTCTAAACTTGATGAGAATAATAGTGCACTAACAGGTCAAATATTATGGGCTGGGTTCAAAACTGCTGAAGTCCCTTATACAAGACTTGCAAGACAGATTGGAAAAAGTCGCTACACATTAAAGAAAAAAGTTAAATTGGTAATGGATACTCTTTTTAGTTTTTCAACATTACCAATAAAATTGATTACTTCAGTAGGTTTTCTTTCATTTGTTGGTGCTTTAATCTGGGGTGTTGTTGTGCTTATTCAAAAATGTTTAGGTAAAATTTCTGTACAGGGCTGGGCTTTGTTATTTATTTTTCAACTATTTAGCTTTGGATTTATTATGTTGACCTTGGGCTTATTAGGCGAATATTTATGGAGAACCTTTGATTCTACACGTGATAGACCAAATTTTATTGTAGAAGAGAAAAACTTCTAAGGTAATGAAATATGAAAATCACAAATAAAAAGCAACTACTAAATGTTTTAGTATACTCAATTCTTATATCTTATATTATTCATTTATTTCTACTTTTTTTTGTACCATCAACTCATCAATGGAATATTTTCTTTGCAGATGGTAAAGATTTGCTTGCCGATTTCTTTAACATTGCAAGATTTTCTGCAAATAAAGATGTATATCTTAACCCAAAAGGTTTAGGTTATACATGTTATTTGCCATTGAGTTATATGTTGCTTTATCCATTTATCTGGTTAGTCGATTTTAATAATATGACTCTACAAGAGTGTTGGTTAAATCCACAAGCAATGATATGTGCTTTTATATTTATAGTAATAAGTATTATATTATTTGTGCATTCTTTATGCTGTTTTGTAAAAAAATACAATTTAAGTAAGTTAATACTAATACCGTTATTTATATCAAATCTTTTATTTTTTAGTGTTGAAAGAGGAAACTGGATTATAGTAACTGCTGCATTTATGTATTATTTTATTGCTTTTTATGAAAGTGATAATAAAAAAGAAAGATATTTTGCGGCAACTTGTCTTGTGATTGCATCTGTTTTGAAAGTTTATCCCGTATTTCTAGGAATAATATATATACAGAAAAAAGATTTTAAGATTATAGTTTATTGTTTTATTCTTGGAATTATTTTAACATTTCTGCCATTCCTAACCTTTAAGAGTGGATTTAGGGCAATTCCAACTTTCCTTGAAACGCTAAAATGGAATTCTAAAACTTATGCTGTAGAACTTAATCCAAAATTTGGGCTTCCGTATCTATGTTATTGGTTTGGAAAAGCTCTAGAGAAATTAATATCTGCACCAGATGGTATTTCTAATCTCTTCCTTAGAATAAGTTCTATTCTCATTCGAGTTATTTGTGTTTATGCTATTATACTTTCTTTCAAAGTTAGAAAGATTTTTTACAAGTTTTTGCTAATAATAATGGCTGCTTTGTATTTTCCAGCACACAGTGAATATTATTGTGGATTATATTTGTTCCCAATAATACTGTTATTTTTTAGTGAAGAAGAAAATTTTTCACGAATCGAATCAGTTATATTCTTAATCTTTAGTATTGTTTTATTACAGAATATTCAGATTGTATATGCTGGTTGGTTTAATATTACAAGAATTATAGTTGATGTAGTGTCGTTAATGTTCTTTATATATGAACTTATAAATATTTCTATTATAACCTTCCTTAAAGAAGGTAATTGAGGCCAAAGTAATGTCAAAATTATATCTTCTTGATTGTACCCTCCGTGATGGTGGTTATGTAAATGACTGGGAATACGGTGCGGGTAGTATAAAAAGTATTTTTAGCCGACTTGATAGTGCCGGTCTTGATGCAATAGAAGTTGGTTTTATTGATGATCGACGTCCGTATGATCCCAATCGTTCAATTTATCCGGATACGAAATCTATAGAACCTGTTTTTGATGGAATGCAAAAACCTAATGCAATGGTTGTGGCTATGATTGATTACGGTACCTGCAGTATTGAACATATTTCTCCGAAATCAGAAAGCCATTTGGATGGAATTCGTGTAATCTTCAAAAAACATTTACAGGATAAGGCTTTGGATTTTTGTCGGCAGATAAAAGAAAAAGGGTATAAGCTTTTTGTAAATCCTGTTTCTGTAACAACATTCAGTGATGAAGAAATGATTTCGCTGATAAATAAAATAAACAAAATTGACCCATATGCTGTTACGATTGTAGACACTTATGGTCTTATGCATAGTGATAAAGTTCTTCATTACTGTAATATTATGAACGAGCATTTGAATAAAAATATTATTCTTGGTTATCATGCTCATAATAATTTTCAGCTTGCATATTCAAATACAATTGCCGTAATGGAAAATGTAAAGAATCGTGATATTTCAATCGATGGCACATTGTTCGGTATGGGAAAAAGTGCTGGTAATGCGTGTACAGAACTCGTTGCTATGTATATGAACGAAAGATTAGGAAAGCATTACGATATAAATCAGATTCAGGAAGCAATAGATATTGATATAACAAAAGAGTTTGCAAAAAAAGAGTGGGGCTATCGTCCAATGTTCTATATTTCAGCATTGAATGAATGTCATCCTAACTATGTAACACAGCTTCTTGAAAAGAAAACGCTTTCTGTAAAACAGTTAAATGAAATTCTAGCAAGAATTCCAAAAGAAAATGATAAAAATCTTTTATATGATAAAAATCTTTGCGAAAAATTGTATCAGGATTTTCAGAACACGGAAGTAAAAGATGAAGAGTCCATTTCAAAATTAACAAATGATCTTTCTGGAAAAGAAATCTTGCTTATAGCTCCTGGAAAAACTATTAAAGAAAATGAGTTTGAGATTAAAAATTATATTTCTAAATCTAATCCAGTGGTATTTAGTGTAAACTTTTTGAATGATGAATTTTCTGTTGATTATGTATTCATGGGAAATTCAAAACGCTATAGCCAATTCTTTAGCAGAATTTATGCGCAGAATGAAAATATTAAATTAATTTGTACGTCAAATATTACAGAAGCAAAAGAAAAAGTTGATTATATTGTTAATTTTGCAAATTTAAAATCAGATAATGATGCAATTTATGATAATCCACTTGTGTTGCTTGTAAATCTTGCTATAAGAATTGGTGTAAGATCAATAAGGCTTGCAGGTTTTGACGGTTATTCAGAAGATGTGAACAGTTGTTATTATTCTGATTATGTAAAGTTACTTTATGACAAAACTAATATTTCTTTAAGAAATGAAGCCTTAAAAGCTTATATAGATTCTGTAAAGAATAAAATTAATATTTCAACAATTACCCCAAGTAAATATTTTTAGGATAGAAAAATGAAACAGCGAGTTGCAGATTTTATTGCTGATTTTTTAGCAAACAATGGAATTACTGATGTTTTTACCGTAACAGGCGGAGGTGCGATGCACTTAAATGATGCATTAGGGCATCATCCAAAATTACACAGTACTTATAATCATCATGAGCAGGCATGTGCTATCGCAGCAGAAGGCTATGCTCGTTATAGTGGAAAGATTGCTGCTGTTTGTGTAACAAGTGGTCCAGGTGGAACAAATGCAATTACCGGAGTTATGGGAGGCTGGCTTGATTCTATTCCAATGCTGGTACTTTCTGGACAAGTAAAATTTGTAACAACAATTCGTTCAACAAATGTCCCTTTACGCCAGCTTGGAGATCAGGAATTCAATATTATTGATACTGTAAAAACAATGACAAAATATGCAGTAATGGTAGAAAATGCTAATGATATTGCATACATACTAGAAAAAGCATTGTTTTTGGCTATGAATGGTCGTCCTGGTCCATGTTGGATTGATGTTCCATTAAATATTCAGGGTGCAACAATTGAGACAGATGATTTACATCACTACAATAATGCAGAAGATTCCCGTGAAATACCTTTTGAAATTGAAGATTCGAAAATCGAAGAAATAATTAAGAAGTTAAACTCTGCAAAGCGCCCGGTAATTTTTGCAGGTGAAGGAATCAGACTTAGTGGATGTTATGATGCTTTCCAGAAGCTTGTAAAAAAACTTGGTATTCCTGTTGTTACGGCCTGGAATGCACATGATGTAATAGAAGATGAAAATCCGTGTTTTGCAGGACGTCCGGGAACTGTTGGTACACGTGGCGGAAACTTTGTAGCTCAGTATTCTGACCTTCTTCTTGTTTTAGGCTGCCGTCTTAATATAAGACAAATCAGCTATAACTGGGAAAACTTTGCCAAAGATGCATATAAGATAATGGTTGATATTGACCCTGCAGAATTAATGAAACCGACACTTAAAATTGATATGCCCCTTTATGCAAATGTAAAAGATGTAATTGAAAAGCTTTCTAGTTCAAACCTTGATTTAGTTGACCATTCAAAGTGGACTACTTGGGCTCATAATATAAATCTTCGTTACCCGGCTTGTCTGCCAGAAATGAAAAAAGAAGAAAGCCCTATAAATCCATATGCTTTTATAGATTGTCTTTTCAAAAATCTTAATGATGATGATGCTGTTGTATGCAGTAACGGAAGTGCCTGTGTAATAGGCTTCCAGGCTGGAATTATTAAGAAAAATACAAGATTGTTTACTAATTCCGGCTGTGCTGCAATGGGCTATGGTCTTCCTGCTGCACTAGGTGTAGCTGTAAGACGTGGCGATAAACGCACTATTTGTATTGAAGGTGACGGAAGCCTTCAGATGAATATTCAGGAGCTGCAGACAATATTCCATAATAAATTAAATCTTAAGATTGTTATTTTGAATAATGATGGCTATCATTCAATACGACAAACTCAAAGAAATCTTTTCTCTAATCACTGTGAAGTTGGTGTAGGTCGGGAAAGTGGAGATTTGTCATTCCCTGTTCTTGAAAGAATTGCTTATGCTTATCAAATTCCATATGTAAAAGTAGATAAGTATTCAACTTCTAATGAAAATATTCAGAAGGCGTTGAATTTGGATGGCCCTGTTATTATTGAAGCAGTGCTAAATCCAAATCAATTCTTTAGCCCAAAATTATCATCCAAAAAACTTCCTGATGGTTCAATGGTATCTCCAACTTTGGAAGATATGTATCCATTCTTACCTGAAGACGAAATGAAATCTATAAAAGGGGAAGCATTTTCGCTGTAATTCAAAATGAATAAACTTCATATAATTTGGGATTTAGATGGTACTCTGATTAATTCTGAGAATGAGGTTTTAGAAGCTCTAGTAAAATCTGTCAGGCAAGCAGGTCTTTCTGAAAAAGATCAGAAGGCACCATTTAGAGTTGGTCCAACAATTGATAAAATTTTAGATGCTGCATTCTCATCTGAGCACCTTACACTTGAAAAAAAAACTGAAATTATAAAAGCATTTCGAGATAATTACGATAATTGCGGTTTTAATAATACTCCCGCTTTCGACAAAATTGAGGAAATTCTAGCTGATTCAAGATTTATTCATCACATTGTTACAAACAAACCTGATTTGGCTACAAGCAGAATCTTAAAAAAACTTGGATGGAGTAATTTTTTTGCATCAGTTATAACTCCATATAGTTACATGAAATCATCAGATGATAAACGCAAAACTAAAACTGAATTATTTGCACTTTGTATGTCTGATTATCCGAATGAAAAGTTTTTGGCAATTGGTGATATGGAAACTGATAGTAAAGCTGCTTTGAACAATAGTATTATGTCTATAGGTGTGCTTTGGGGAACTGGTACAAAAGAAGAGTTAGAAACATCTGGATGTAATTTTATAACTGAATCAGTTTCCGACTTAAAGAAAATATTAGTGGAAGAAATATGAAAAAGATTATTATAACAGGTGCAACCGGTATGATTGGTTCAGCCATAATCCGAGAAGCCTTGAAACAAGATTATGAAATTACATGTCTTGTTCATAAAGATTCTTCACGTATAAAAAATATACCACAAGATAATCGTGTTAATATTGTTTATTGCAATATATCTGAGTATAAAATAATTAAACTTATAGGACAATATGATATTTTTATTCATCTTGCATGGAATAAGACTTCTGTCAGTGGTCGTGATGATGTAGACTGTCAATTACAAAATATTGAGTATACTCTCGATGCTGTACGATTAGCGGCTCATGTCGGTTGTAAGGTGTTTATAGGAGCGGGATCTCAAGCTGAATATGGTATTCAAACTGTTCCATTAACTCCAGATTTACCAGTAAAACCAGAAAGTGGTTACGGAATTGCAAAATATACTGCTGGAAAATTTTCTGGTATGCTTTGCAAACAACTTGGAATTCGTTTTAACTGGATACGTATTTTAAGTGTTTATGGTCCAAACGATGGTGAAAATACTTTAATAAGTTATGTGATTCGCGAACTAAAAGCTGGTAGAAGTCCAGAACTTACAAAGTGTGAGCAAATGTGGGATTATCTTCATTGTGATGACGCAGCTAGAGCTTTTCTTGCAGTTGCAGAACATGGAGTTGATGGAAAAATATACCCTCTTGGAAGTGGAAAAGGCCGACTACTATCCGAATATGTGAGTGAATTACAAAAGCAGATTGCACCTGATGTACCTGTGAGATTTGGAGTGAAAGAGTATTATCCTCATCAGCCAATGTATCTTGTAGCGGACGTTAGTGCATTGGAGTATGATACAAATTGGAAATCATTGATTTCATTCTTTTCTTTAAAATTGTAAAAATTATATAAAGAAATAGTAGTCACTATAATGAATTTTTTATTAAATAAAAATAAATCAATAAGAGATATTCTTGCAACCTTTTTCAATCAAGCATGGAGACTTATTTCTGGTCCGTTAATGCTTCTTCTAATTCCTCTCTACCTTACAGAAGAACAGCAGGGGTATTGGTATTTATTTGGAAGTGTCGCTGCTCTTAGTACTTTTGCTGATTTAGGATTTTCTAATATAATTTTGCAATTCAGTGCACATGAATATGCTTCCTTAAAAATTGGAAACGATGGCCTTTTAGAAGGACAGTCTCAAAATATCAAAAAAATGGGAAGCTTTCTTCGCTTTGTAATTCGTTGGCTTTCTACTATTTGTGCAATTGTTTACCCAGTTATTTTTATTGTTGGAATTTATTTTTTAGTAAGAGATAAAGTGTTGTCTGTATATTTTGTTCCTTGGATAATTTATTCCATCGGGTCACTCGTAAACTTTTTTAATAACTCAGTTCTTTCTTTTATTGAAGGAATGGATCAAATATCAAAAATCCAGAAGTCACGTTTAGTAGTTGCAGTAATTAACAGTGTTGTTGTTATTTTAAGTTTGTTATTGCAGTTAAATATTTATTCTCTTGCATTTGGAATAATATTAAGTGCTTCCTTTATGTTTATAACTATATTTAAAACATTTGGGAAAATATTAAAGCAGCTTTGGAACGAATCAGTAAATTTTTCATATCCATGGAAAAAGGAAATACTTCCTCTGTTTAAAAAATATGTATTATCTTTTGCAAGTGGGTATTTTTTGTTCCAGATATACACCCCTCTTATGCATTATTTTCATGGCCCAGTATATAGTGGAAAAATTGGTATTTCGATGAGTTTGGTAACAGCCATGTTTAGTTTTTCTACAATCTTTGTGTATACCATTACTCCAAGAATAAACATGTTGATAGAAAAAAAAGACTGGAGTGAGTTGGATAGAATTTTTAATAAACGTTTAATTCTTAGTGGATTAGCATATCTGTTTATTGCTTGTTGTTTCTTTATGTTTATTAAATTATTTGGGGGAATACCTTTTATTAACAAAATCGTTAGCAGATTTTTGCCATGGCAAGGATTATTAATTCTTATTTCTGCTTATTTTATACAAGTATTCATTAATTCATGGGCTGTGTATTTGAGAGGACATAAAATTGAACCTTATTGGTATACAGGCATTGTTTCAGCAGTATGGGTATTTGTGATTACTGTCCTTATTGGAAAATTTATGTCTCCAGATTACTTTTTCTTGGGATTACTCTCTTCATATATTTGGGGAACCCCTTGGTCATACATAATTTTTAGGAAATGGAAGAAAAAATTACATATCTGATTAATAAATACATAAATTTTATTTCAAAACGGTTCATAATACCCTTTTAATGATAATAAAGAAATAAAAGAAAATAATAAATTAATATATTATCAATAATTTGAGATTCTAAAACATGATAGAAAATAATCCTATTTTAAGCATTTGTATTCCTACATATAATAGAGAAAACTCAATAAAACAAACACTGGAAAAGCTTTGTGCAATTGTGAATAATAAAGATATAGAAATTGTTATATCAGATAATTGTTCTACAGATAATACCAAAAGTATTTGTAATTTTTTCAGTAATAAATTTGATAACATTGTATATTATTGTCAAAAGGAAAATATTGGTCCTGATAAAAATTTTGAATTTGTTCTAACACATGCCAAAGGAAAATATAGATGGTTACTAGGAGATGGGCTTTTTATTGATAAGATAAACTTATCACTGTTATTGAATTATGTAGTTTCTGAGGATGTTGATTTGATTGTTCTTGGAGAAAAGGAAAGAAATTCTTCAGATAAAGAAAAAATTTATTATGACGGAAATGAACTTCTCAAAGAGATTGGATGGCATTTGACATGGATTAGCGTTTTAGTTTTTAATGAAAGAGTTATTAATAATTCGGATTTTAAGAGGTATTATGAATCAAATTTTATACAAACAGGAATTATATTTGAATATTTTTCGATTAATAAAGGGGTAGTTCACTTTATTCCAAATATATGTATTTCAAATTTGTATATAAAAAAAACGAATGGTTGGCAATCCAAAGTTTTAGAAATTTTTTGTCAAAAATGGTTTTTGTTTGTTTTTTCACTTCCTTTATTTTATACGTATGAGTCAAAAAAAGTGTGTGTATATTCTCATGGAATTAAAACTAAATTATTTTCAATAAGAGGTTTAATAAGATTAAAATTACAAGGTGGAATTTCATTAAAAAGTATTCGTGAAAATTGGTTTTTTATAAAAAATAGTATCACAAAGAAATCTTGTTTTTTTATGCTAATAATAAGCTTAGTTCCATGTTTTATTTTAAGATTTTTATTAAGAATTAAGAAATGTATAAATGTCTGATAAATTTAACTATTTTTAATTCCGAAAAAAAAGGCTTTTCTATTATGGATGTTAGTATAATTATTGTTAATTACAATACTAAAACTCTTTTAAGAAACTGTTTGGTTTCTATATTTGATAAAACAAAAGATGTTAAGTTTGAAGTTATTATTTCTGATAATGGTAGTAATGATGGTTCTGTTGAAATGATAAAAAATGAGTTTCCTCAAGTCATTATTATTGATAATAAATCAAATTTAGGATTTGGTACTGCAAATAATTGTGGTCTTGCAATTGCAAAAGGAAAATATATCTTTTATTTAAATAGTGATACTATTTTATTAAATAATGCAGTTAAGATTTTTTTTGACTATTGGGAATCATCTAATAATGAACAACTAGGGGCTTTAGGTTGTAATCTAATTGATACAACAGGGGAATATATACATAGTTACGGAAAATTTCCAAAATATAAAAATTTATTACTTTTATTAGGGATGAATTTTATTAATGCAACTATTAGACCTTTTATACGTCATATTAAAAAGAAGAAAAAAAAGACTCCTAAATATATTGGAGATGTAGAATATATAACAGGAGCTGATTTGTTTTTAAAAAATGATATAAATGCTAAATTCGATGAAGAGTTTTTTATGTATTATGAAGAAACCGACTTACAATATCGCTTATCAGAAAAAAATAAGATAAGAAAAATTATTGATGGTCCACAAATTATACATTTTGAAGGTGCGAGTTCAAAAAAAGAGAAAGAAAGAGGTTATAATTTTACAACATTTGCACATAAGGAAATGTGGTATAGTGCATGCATTTATTTAAAAAAGAATGATCCAAAACGATTCCATTATAAAGTATTATGTAAATTATTAAAAATAATATGGTATCTACCTGGAAATAGAAAAGAATGTTATGAATGGCGCATGAAAATTCAGAAATTATAAATTTTTATAAAAAAATTATATGTTTGTTTATATTATAAAATTAAGATTTTTTAGAGAGTAAAAGAATGTTTTTTTATTATACTGTTTTTGTATTAATAGTTTTTGGATGTACTATTAAAGATAAAATTTCAAGAACAGGAATATTTATTGAAATATTATTCTTTTTCTTTATTTTTTCATTTATTAGATGGAATATGGGAACTGATTGGGATGCATATTATACTATATTCCAAAATATGTTAGTTGAAGGTTCTTATCGAGAGATTGGCTTTACTTATATTAATAGACTTGTTAGAACTTTTACAGATAGATTTACGATTTTATTATGCATTGAAGCAATAATTTTATATTTATGTATAGCTAAACCGTTATTCAAAATTTCAATATATCCTCTCTTGTCTTTATTAGCATTTTTTTGTCTTAATAGGGGAAATATGTTTTTTGTAAGAATAACTATATCAGTATCAATTACAATGCTTTCTACATTTTGTTTGTTAAAAAATCATAAATATCGAGCTTTTATTTATTGGGTTTTAGCTTTATCTTTTCATACAGCAGCAATTGCATATTTTCCTATATTTTTTCTATATAAAAGAGAGATTTCTATAAAAAAAACGATATACTTGATTATTGTATCATTAATAATATCAATCTTTTTTGATAAAATTATTACACTTTTTGCTGGGGCAAAAGCGAATTTAATAATACATTTTTTAGTATATGCACAAGATTCGAAAAGTACTTTTGGTTATGGTGGTGGTGCTAGTAAAATTTTCTTATTAATCCGTTCTCTGATTAGTAGAAGCTTTTTACTTATATTGCTTATTTACTTAAAACAAAAACAACATGAACATGATGCTAAATTTGAGTTAATTTATACTTTCTATATAGTTGGGTTTTGTATTTATATAATCGTTGCTCCAATTAGTTTTGCTCTTTCAAGACTAACTGATTATTACACAATTATGGAAATATTTATATATCCGTATTTTCTTAAAATATCAAAAAAGAATTATATTAAAATACCATTATTATTATTAATTTTTGTGTATTTAGGAATAAGATTATACACAGGTATTCATGGCTATTATGAATGTTTTGTACCTATATCTACAATATTTAATTATAAATAGGAGTTTAATTGTTTTATGATTTTTGTATATGAACCATATGCAACAAAGTTTATACATTATGAATTCAATAAAGCCTTATTAATATCTCTTTTAAATATAGATAATGAAATTATTTTTATGGGAAGTCGTACACAATTTGATAAATTTCAAAATGTGCCGGAATTACAATCAATAAAATTTATAAATTTAAAAATTCCAAATTATGATAAACCATCAAAAAAAATTTATAAAATATTCCAAGAATTCTATAATTTAATAAAAATAAAGTGGATGGTTAGAGATAAAAAACTTCTGATATCAAATGCTTTGCCCCAAACACTAATCTTTTCTAGATATCTTTTTAAAAAAAAGAATAATATTTTTTTTATTTTACATGGGCAATTAGAATTTATTGCAAATAATAATTTAAAGATAACAAATATGAATTATTATATGAAAAAGAGTCTTATGCATTTACCTAAAGAATGGAAATTAATAGTTCTGGGAAAGATTATTAAAGACAACGCGATAAAAATAATGCCAGATTTAGAGAAAAATCTTTATTATATTGACCATCCTTATGTATCGAAATATTTACAAGATTCTAATTGTCTATCTTACAATCCAAGGAATATAAAAATTGGAACCATAGGTGTTGGTTTAGAAAGTAAAGGAATTTTACAGTTAAATACAATTTGTCAATATTTAATAGAAAATAATCTGCATAACATATCTATATTGCATATAGGAAAAACAAGTGGGCAGATAAGAAGTCTTTTAAATGAAAATGTACAGCTCCCATTTAAAACAGATTCGCTTATTCCTGAGAATGAATATTTAAGAGAAATAAATAAATTGGATTATATTTTATTTTTAATGCCAAATGATTCATATAAACTTACTGCAAGTGGCTCTTTGTTAGAAGCATTTTCATTAGGAAAGCCAATAATAATATTAGAAAATGATTTTTTTAAATATATTTTAGATAAACAAACAGAAGTATGCGGTTTTTGCAAAAGAAATATGAGTGAATTATTATTACAAATAAAAGACTTAACAAATATAACAGAATATGAATATGAAGAAATGAGAAAGAATGTGTATAAGTGTCTTGAATATTTTTCGCCTGAAACAGTTTCAAAACAATTAAAGCATATTTTTGAGGATTAAAAAATGAAATTTTGGAATGGATCAAAAGTAAAGCAATTTGTATTGAATAATGTTTTATTAAGAGAATTATATTTTTTTTTAACAAGAAAAAAACTGTATAAAGGAAATATTGATAAACTAATTGTCAAAAAAGAAATTTCAAAAGTAAAACGAGTTGATAAAGTAATTGTTTCTTTAACTTCTTATGGAAATAGAATTAAAGAATTAAAATATACTCTATTTTCACTTGTGAATCAAACATTGCTTCCAGAAAAGATTATTGTTTATTTAGCCTATAATGATAAAAATTTGGTTTCAGATGAATTAATTAATTTTTTTAATGAAATAATAGAATTTCATTATTGTGAGGATTTAAAATCATATAAAAAATTAATACCTGCTAAACATGAATTTCCAGAATATGTTATTGTTACAGCTGATGATGATATTTACTATCCAAAGTATTGGTTATCAGAATTATTAAAAGCACATTCATATAATGATAAAGCGATTATTTGTCATCAATGTATTAAAATAACAACTAATGGTAAATATGCTATAAACAAGTTTAACAAATGGGTTTATAATCCAAACGAGAGTGGTATTTCAAAGTTTTATACCTTACTTGGAGGAACAGGATGTTTATATCCTCCAAATTCATTATTTGAAGACTATGATAATTATTCTTTAATTAAGAAACTTGTGCCATATGCAGATGATTTATGGTTTTATTTTATGGCAATTTTGAATAATACAAAAATTTTGAAATTAAATAAACTCAGACACTTGAAATATGTAAATATTTATAGAGAGTATGGATTAATTAAAGAGAGTAGTACTTTATCCGTAATAAATGTTGATAATAATAAAAATGATGAACAATTTAACTCTTTATTAAATTATTATAAAATTACAGAAAATGAGTTTATAAAAAAATTAAAGTCTTAATAATAAAATCTAATAATTTTATAAAACAAAGATTTTTCATGTAAAAATAATTGTTCATTTCTTTCTTCTTTTAGTAGAATTTAATGATTGAAGTCTTCTTACATGAGATTATGAAATTAACTTTCAATGAAAATATGTTATCAAGTCACGTTTATGCTAAAAAAACAATTGTTATAAAATCATTTCTAAGAATTCTTGAAATGTGAAACAATCTTTTCTATGTATAATTTATCCCTGCCTAAATAAGGTACTGATTTTTTAATTAAAATAAGAATTTTATAAAGAAGATAATCAATTTAGATATATATGATAGTAATCTGTTCTTTGTATATATAAAACATTAAACATCTATTTCGAACAATAATTTCATTTTAAAAGATTGTATTTTTAAGAGCTGTTTTCATACTTTATTTTTTAGTCCCCAAAAAATAATTAGCCTTTAAGTTAGATTCATAAAATAAAAGGTTTGTGTGAGGTATAATTGTATGGTCTCAATTATTATGCCATGTCATAATGGTGCAAGTTTTATAGCGGATTCAATTCGTTCTGTACAAAATCAAACCTATACGGATTGGGAACTTATTATTGTAGATGATGCTTCTACAGATGAGTCTGTCAGAATTGTTGAAAAGTTTATTACCAATGATAAACGAATTAAACTTTTTCATACAACTCAATCTTCTAAATTACCTGCAACACCTCGTAATATTGGAATAGAAGCTGCATGCGGAAGATATATTGCTTTTCTAGATTGTGATGATGAATGGTTACCTACAAAATTAGAACATCAAATTCCTATATTTGATATGCGTAACGTTGCAGTTGTATTTTCATATTATTGCAAAATGAAATCAGATGGAAGCTTACAAAATAGAATAATAACTTCTCCAATGTTAGTTGATTATCAATATCTTTTAAAAGGAGATTGTATAGGTAATCTGACTGGAATATATGATACACAAAAGGTTGGTAAAGTTTATCAAAAAGAGATACATCATGAAGATTATTTAATGTGGCTTACAATTCTAAAAGAGAAATTTTATGCTATGAATACAAATACTTGTGAAGCTTTTTATCGCGTACAAAAAAAATCTGTATCTGGAAACAAATTTCTAACAATGCAATGGCATTGGCATATTTTACGACATGAATTGAATTTATCACTATTGTCTTGTATAAAATATTTTATATTTTATGCTTTTAAAGGATTGTTGAAGAAATTAAGATAATAAGACAATGAAGTTCTTTCTGTAAATTCAGCAGGTTGAGGTAAAAAAAATTATGCGAGTATATTCTGAAATCAACTGGCAATTACTATTTATTTTGAATGAAAATACTGCTGATTTTTTATCAAGAGGAGTATATGTCAATGCCGGAAATAAATTTCTAACGGATGTTTATCACCGGCAGCGACACTATGAAGCAGGATAAAGACGCAGTAGTAGTAGTGCTTCCAAGTGACCATGTAATTGCAGATGTAAAAGCTTTTCAGAATACAGTAAAAGCCGCTGCTGTAAATGCAGAAAAAGGCTGTCTTGTAACTTTTGGAATTGTACCAACTTTCCCCGCTACTGGTTATGGTTATGTAAAAGCTGTCGGTTCAGAAACCGATGGAGCTTATACTCTCGAAAAGTTTGTAGAAAAGCCATGCCTTGAAAAAGCTCAGGAATATCTTGCAAGTGGCGAATACGCCTGGAACAGCGGAATGTTTGTTTTCAAAGCATCATCTTTCCTGGAAGAATTAAAAACTCACAATCCTGAAATGGCAAATCTTTCTATCGAAGCTTTTGAAAAAGCTAGTGTAGAAACCGATTTTATCCGTCTTGATAAAGAATCCTTTGGAAAAATCAAAGGAGACTCAATCGACTATGCTGTTATGGAAAAGACCTCAAAGGGTAAGGTTGTAAAACTGAATGCCGGCTGGGATGATGTTGGTTCCTGGAGCGCACTTTACGACATCAGCAAGAAAGATGAAAATCAGAATGTTATAAAGGGAGATGATGTAATTACCCTCGATACAACCAGTTCTTACATCAGAGGTGACAAACGCACAATTGCAACAATAGGACTTGATGATGTTGTGATTGTTGATAGTGATGATGCTTTGTTAGTTGCAGCAAAAGGCAAGATTCAGGATGTAAAAAAGGTTGCCGAAGAGATTAAAAAGAGATAGTTATGAACCCAATCTTATTAAAAGCGACAACAAAAACCCTTATCTGGGGAACAGAGCAGTGGGGAATCAGCGCTCATCCAAATGGCGATGACCAGGTTTTGAATGAAGAATATTCAGGAAAAACTTTATCAGCCTTGTGGAAAGAAAATCCCGAACTTTTTGGAAATGCAAAAGGCGACCGATTTCCTTTACTCACAAAGATAATTGATGCACATGCCGACCTAAGCATTCAAGTTCACCCGGATGACGAATATGCCGCAAAGAACGAAAACGGCTCGCTGGGTAAAACTGAATGCTGGTACATCATAGATGCAAAGCCTGGTACTACTATAGTTATTGGTCATAATGCCAGGAACAAAGATGAAGTAAAGAGCATGATAGAAAATGGGCGCTGGACAGATTTTATCTGCGAAGTGCCGGTTCACAAAGGAGACTTTTTCTTTATTGAACCAGGCACAGTCCATGCAATAAAAGGCGGCACCGTCATCCTCGAAACACAGCAGTCAAGTGACATTACTTACCGCGTATATGACTATGATCGCCTGCAAGATGGTAAGCCAAGACAGCTCCATGTAAAGCAGAGTATTGATGTTATAAATGCACCGTACGTTCAGAAAAATCCACCGATGAATGAATCAAAATGCATTGGGGAAGTAAAACAGCTTGTAAGCTGCAATTTATTCACTGTATGGCACGGCCTTGTAAATGGTGAATTAGAAATCAATCAAAATCAGCCCTTCCTACTATGCTCAGTTATAGAAGGAAGTTGCAGCCTAGATAATCAAACCTTTGAGAATGGCGACCATTTTATTTTGCCGAATAATTATGGTAAGGCTGTTTTCAAAGGTGATGCGGAAATGATTTTTTCTAGTATTTAATTAGAATAAAGATAGGTTCATATTAATAGACAATAAACCTCCATCAATCAACTGATGGAGGTTTATTATTTTAAAAATAATGATTTTTTTAGGAAATGGTGTTATATTAATAGTTATGGAGGTATTATATGGCTTCAATTAACCGTTATCAGACAATTAATGACATTCCTGCCAGTAAGGGAAAAGACGTTCTCTTGAAGATATTAAATTCTCCAAAAGCAGATTTTTCAAAGCTTCAGAAAATCGCTATGAATTATGAGCGAAAAGCTTTAGAAATGATAAAAGCAGAAGCAAAGGGGAATAAATAATGGTATTCCTTCCGTTGGAAACTGAACTCTTTTATTATGAACATCTATTAGACTCGACAGACAATCTGAATCTTATTAAAGATTTTTGTGTAAAAAATCCTTCTGGTCAGGGGTTGGAACGTTATATTAAAGAGCTTGCTGAATCTGATGAAAAGGATGGTTCTGCAAGGACGTATCTGGTAAAAGATAAATTTACTCATGAAATTGTTGCATACTTTTCAATGAAGAATGGGTTATTTACCATTGATGCAGGTAATGGATACTTTTATTCAATTCCGTCTGTCGAACTTTCAAATTTTGCAGTAAATTCTTCCTACAGGAAAAATCATCCGGATGCTAAAAATTTAGGTTCAACTGTATTTGCTGAGTTTGTTTTACCAATTGTGAAGTTTCTTAGAACTTTTGTAGGAATACAGGCTATATACATATACGCATTGCCTGAGGATAAACTTATTAAGCATTACAAAACTATGGGATTTCATAGACTTGATCCAGAAGATGAACAATTTGTTCATCAGCATGTAAAACCAAAATACGATGATGGCTGTGTCTTTATGTATCAGCTTTTATAGGAACGCATAATTAATTATTTAATTAATTTCTCAACTGTGCCATCCAGCACGGCTACGATCCCGACAAACCAAGAAATCTTGCTAAGTTGGTTACATTAGTATAAGAATAAAAAGGGGCTGTTCAAAACGGTATTATAATATTATTTATGGAGTTATAGAGTATTGCTCTTAATTATGTGAAAAAGGCGCTTGAAATGAAAAATACAGAAATTCAAGCATTATAATAGCATGGAGAATTCACCAAGAATAAGTTTTAATAAAAAATCTAAGCATGCAAGAAACTGAAAATAAGAATAATAAAGAATCATCATATAAGAAAGCGCTCTTAAAATCTGGGCTTCCATTTGAATACGAAGTTTGTAATTATCTTCGAAAAAACAGATTTATTGTTGATTTTGAATATCCATATATAAAAGATGATGAAAACGGAACGCAAAAAGAGTTTTCCTACGATTTAGCAGCTTCTTATATTTCTATAGACCATTATTTGGATTTTCAAATTGAATGTAAATATAAAATGGAGCCGGATACTATCTGGTGCTTTTTGCCTAATGAAACTGCTTATATGCAAGATATTAATTCAACATCGTTTATTCATGAAGTTGATGCTTTTTGTAAAAAAAAGGATTTACTAAAGCATACATCTGATTTTCCTTCTTTAGCTCCTATTTGTATTAAAGGTGTGGAAGTATATAGTAAAGACCAGGCTAACGAAAAAACTATAGTACAGGCAGCCTATCAATTGTCGGGTTCTTTTACAGAAAAGATAATTGATGCTTTTTATCATGAAATTAATTTATTATTAGTCAAAGATACAATTTTCTATCAGATTCCTATAATTGTAACAAATGCAAATCTATATCTCTTAAAAACTGATATAACGACAGACGAAATTAAAAAATCAGATAGTATTGAAAGTATTGCACAGAATCATAATATACTTTTATATACGCCACATATAGATTTGATTCAGAAAAATAAAAATTTCCAAAATCTATATTCCTTTCTTATCAACTTACCTCAAAAAACTATAAAAGACAAATTTAAAACCTTTACAAAAGATATCCAGCATTTTTCAGAAGTCCAATCTAAACTTCCTAGATTAATTGCGATTGTTCACTGGGATAAAGAAGGTAAAAACCTGCAAGAATTAATTGATTATGTAAAAAAGTATATTTGGCCTACACAGGAGATAAAAGATATGCTTCTGGAAAAAGCAAAGGAAAGGGAAGAACAGATTGCAAAGATTAGGAGAAAGAAATAGGGTAGTGAAACAATAAATTATAGTATTATTGTAGATTATTAAAAATATAATATATTGTTTAAATGGTTAGAAAAAATAAAAAATTGTACAATGAAAAAGTGTGTTAAAAATCCGGTAAACTAATTCCTGGATTTATTGCCAGTACAGATTTTCCATATTCACAATCAAAATAATCGCAATTTA
Organism: uncultured Treponema sp.; assembly: GCA_946532115.1. Taxonomy (GTDB): domain Bacteria; phylum Spirochaetota; class Spirochaetia; order Treponematales; family Treponemataceae; genus Treponema_D. Next base: position 9,639 of record CAMNBC010000008.1, on the reverse strand, counting down.
TGGGGGTAATTACATCCAGGTTTCCAAGCACTTTTTGCGATAAATACAATTCAAGAATCATTAATGAAGCTAAAGAATTTAAGCTATTATTGAGATTAGCGGCTTCAAAATTATTTGTTCTGTCATGTTTTATTTTGTTATATGCATTCCACCATGGAATGCCATAATCAGGTTTTGTGACAGACCATTTTGATAATGGCATTATAATATTGTAAGGGGTAGTAATTTTTGTATTTATAATTTTAGGATAAAGATAAAGAATAGTTTTTGAGAGTTCTTTTATATTTGTTTTGTTATTTACTGTATAACCGGATTCTATATATATAGCTTTAGCAATTACTTCAAATTCAGATGTAGACAGTAATAGAAGTTTTGCAAATTCGTTTGAAAAAGTTTTGCCGTTCAAAAGCTTACCCGTACTATCTAAAGCATGATCTACAAATTGTTCCGTTTGATGAAATTGTTTGGCAAGTGATTTGAAATAATTCCAGTTTTTCTTTATGTCATCTTCCGTCATGCAAATTATTATATCATGTCTCCAATCTTATTAAAAGCAACAACAAAGCCCCTTATCTGGGGAACAGAGCAGTGGGGAATCAGCGCGCATCCAAATGGAAATGATGAAGTTTTGAATGAAGAATATTCAGGAAAAAATTTATCAGCCTTGTGGAAAGAAAATCCGGAACTTTTTGGAAATGTAAAAGGAGATCGGTTTCCTTTACTCACAAAGATAATTGATGCACATGCCGACCTGAGCATTCAAGTTCACCCGAATGACCAATATGCCGCAAAGAACGAAAATGGCTCTCTGAGTAAAACTGAATGCTGGTACATCATGGATGCAAAGCCTGGTACAACTATCGTTATTGGTCATAATGCAAAGAACAAAGATGAAGTAAAGAGCATGATAGAAAATGGACGCTGGAACGACTTTATACGCGAAGTGCCGGTTCACAAAGGAGACTTTTTCTTTATTGAGCCAGGTACTGTACACGCAATAAAAGGCGGAACAGTTATCCTCGAAACTCAGCAGTCAAGTGACATTACTTACCGAGTATATGACTATAACCGCCTGCAGGATGGCAAACCAAGACAGCTCCATGTAAAGCAGAGCATTGAGGTTATAAATGCACCATACGTTCAGAAAAATCCACCGATGAATGAATCAAAATGCATCGGACCAGTAAAACAGCTTGTAAGCTGCAATTTATTCACTGTATGGCACGGCCTTGTAAATGGTGAATTAGAAATCAATCAAAATCAGCCCTTCCTACTATGCTCAGTTATAGAAGGAAGCTGCAGCCTGGATAATCATAACTTTGCAAAAGGCGGCCACTTTATTCTGCCGAATAATTATGGTAAGGCTATTTTTAAAGGTAATGCGGAAATGATTTTTTCATCAATCTAGAAACGAAATATTCTGCAAAATTAAACCTCCATCAACTTATTGATGGAGGTTTGTTATTTTAAAGTGCTAAAAATGGTCTGTTAAACACTTTTTGCAGTTTGTAAAGTGTTTCAAGTGTTGGATTTGTTTTATGAGGATTCTCTAACCGCTGGTATTGCTGGTGTTCGGGTCAGGCAAAAAAAGCCAGTATAATTTTATAATTGAAACTTTTGAATTCTTGATAAGGATACCATATTATTATAAAATAGAACAAAAAGGAAAATTGTATGTTAAATTACCTAAAAGCCGATAATTATTGTTCTCTTGTAAATCTTAAGATAGATTTTGCATCTCTAAATCTTCTTCTTGGTAATAATGGAGTTGGAAAATCAACGATTTTTTCTCTTATTGCTGCTCTGCGTTTCTTTATTTTGGGAAAGGCTGATTCTTCTACAGCTTTTGGATTCCAGACTCTTACCCGATGGCAGTCAGTTCCAGTTCAGTCTTTTGAGCTTTCACTTACTTATAAAAGCTCTGTTTATATTTATCAGCTTGAAATTGAGTTTGATGTAAAAGATAAGAAGAATAGGGTAAAAAAAGAAATTGTTCTTTGTGATGATAATTTACTTTTCAAAGCAGAAAGTGGAAAAGCAGTTTTATACGATGATTCATATAAGCAAGGGCCGGAAGTTCTTGTAAACTGGTTATATTCTGGTATAAGCACTGCTTATGAACATTCTGATTATTCAAAGCTTTATGACTTTAAGCAGGCAATTGAGAAGATTATAGTTTGTCATCCGTTACCATTTGATTATAATTTCTCTCTTTCTTTTGCAGAACAGCAGGCTCTTGATTATTCTGCAAGCAATATTACTAATGTTTACATGTATATTGTTCAGCGAAATCCTGAAAAAATGATGGAACTGTGGCAGGTATTGAAAGATATAAATCCTTGTTTTGTTAGAACCTATTTAAATGGTGATAATGGAAAAGTGCTTTATTTTGAATATGACCATAATGGTGTAAAGAACTCGTACGCTTTTAATGAAATATCAGATGGTGAGCGTATGCTCTTTATCTTATATTTTCTTGTTGTAATGTACTTTGATGATGATTATTCTCTCTTGCTTGATGAACCGGATAATTTTATTTCGCTACCGGAAGTAGGGCAGTTGGTTCAGTTTATCCAGGATAGGGCAACAGATAAAAATCAGTGTGTATTGATTTCTCATCACCCATGTGTTATAGACTTTTTTGCTCCTTCAAATGGAATCTGGCTTGAGCGTCGTTCCTATGGAGCTACAACAATTGCAACTCCACCAAAATCTGACTGTGGTTTAACTTATTCAGAAATAATTGCACAAGGTGGTATGAATGAAGCTGAGTAAGGATTACAAATACAATATTTTATGTGAAGATAAACTGACTCATTGTTTCATCCGCCGTTTCTTAATATCTCAGGGTGTTAATGCAAGAAAAATAAATGCTTTACCGTTACCGGCAGCAGGCTGTGGTGAGCAATATGTAAGAGCGCAGTATCCAAAACAATTAAGTTTTTTGCGTTCAAATAGTTATGTTTCAAATGTACTGGTTGTTGCAATTGATGCTGATTTTAATACATGTATTGAAAGACAAAAGCAATTAGATGAAGCGTGTGGTGAGGCTGGAGTAGACATACGTACTGCAAAAGATAAGCTTTTGCTTTTTGTTCCAAAACGAAATATTGAAACTTGGATAAAACACTTTGATGGCGAAGATGTTGATGAAGAACATGATTATGCACATTTCTTAAATGGCCATGAATCAGACTGTTATAATTCAGCTGCCAAAATGGCGGAAGAGTTTTCAAAAACTACTTTTACTTCTGAATTATCTTCGTTAAAATTTGCGTATCAGGAATATATAAGATTGATTAAATTAATCAGTTAAATAAAGATATCTTTCAGGTTGTTAAACTCTTGCCAATCCCCCAAACATAATGTAAAATACTCCTTAGCCCATAAAAATGTACTTGAATTAAAAAATAAATTGGAGAGTGTTATGAATCACAAAAGTATTATCCGCATGTTCACAGGCGTATTCTGTTTTAGTCTTTTTTTAACAATCATTCAGTTTAAGTCGGTTAGTGTTTTTAATGAAACATTTTTTTCTGCTTTGTTTGCAGCTTTGATTGTTACCTGCATCTGGGGCTTTAAGAACTCGCGCTGGTCTAATTTACTTAAGAATCTTTAATTCGGTGATTGTTTCGGTGTCTGTGGCACTGATATTAAAGCAGTCGTTTGTTGAACTTATCTGACTCAAAATTCTTTTGATCATTATGATTCCGAGTCCGGCTCCTTCTGTTGTGTCTATGGAATTCATGAACATTTGTTCCGGAGTCTGATTTTCACAAAGCTTGAGCTTTTTGTGGATGCGTTCTATTTCTTCCTTAGAAATTACGGAATTGTTGCGGGCGGTAAGATAAAAGGTGTTTCCTTCCAGCCTGAAATTCAGTTTTACGTATAGCCCAAGGCTGTTGATTTTTTCTACGAACTGGGCATCTTTGCTGTTTCCCATGCCGGCTTCTTTAAAATTTTTCATTCCTTTCTGGTAATCTTCCGGATTATTTATGTCCAGATTGTTGGAAAGAAAGTATGCACGTTTTATGTTTGCTTTTACGCAGTTGGAAATCACTTCTTCTATACAAAGACATAAAAGGTTATAGGATTTTTCTTTATTGATTTCGCGAAGGTATTCGAGTGCTACATTCTTAATGAACTCGCGGCTTTCCTGGGAAGGGCCGTTCAGAACATATTCAAATGGAGTTTTATTTTTTATGCATTCTAAAGCACGTGAGATATCGGGTATTTCTGTAAGACCAGGTGTTACTGTCATTACTATTATTATAAATTAAAATCTTCTAAATGTAAAAGAAAAAATAACCTTGGTTATTCTATTTAAAAACTTCTAAATCTGTGTTAAAATGACACACTATGAAATTAAATAAAAATCTTGTATTTTTTACTGGCGGCGGTACTGCCGGACACATTTATCCCGGGCTTGCTGTTGCTGATGAATTAAAAACTTTTGCAGCTTCTAATAATCTTGATATAAAAATCTGCTGGATTGGCTGTTCCAAAGGCATGGATAAAAAAATTGTTGAAACATCCATCGGCCCTGACTCAAAGCCTACGGCAGATAAGTTCTATGGTATTCCGTCAGGAAAGCTTCGCCGTTATTTTTCCCTAAAAAATTTTTCTGATTTATTCCGCATTATGGGCGGCTTTTTTTCTGCTTACCATATTCTGCGCCGCGAAAAGCCTGCTGTTCTTTTTTCTAAGGGCGGCTTTGTAAGTGTGCCTCCGTGTCTTGCCGCTCATCTTCTGCATATTCCGGTTTTTACTCACGAATGTGATTTTACGTTAGGTCTTGCTAACAGACTTAATTTTAAGTCTGCTGACTGTATGTTTGTCTCTTATGAAGAAACAAAAAATCGCCTGGGTGCCGCAGATCAAAAGCGTGTTATTGTAACCGGTAACCCGGTGCGTCCTGTTTTTTATAAAACTGATTCTGCAAAAGGTCGTGATTTTCTTGGAATTGCGCCGGGGACTTCAAACGGGGATTTTGTAAAACCAGTTCTTTTGGTTCTTGGCGGCAGCTCCGGTGCACGTCAAATCAACGAGCTTGTTTTTGATAATATTGATTTTTTGTGTGAGCATTTTACTGTTGTGCATCAGACAGGACTTTTGAATGCTGATGATAACCGTTCTGCTCTGCTTGTAGAAAAGTATGGGGAATCATACAAGCCTTATAATTTCATCTATAAAGAAATGCCTGATGTTGTTGCCGCCGCTGATGTAATTTTAAGTCGTGCCGGTGCTAATTCAATCTGGGAAGCGGCTGTTTTGCAAAAGCCTATGGTGCTGGTTCCATTGTGTGGTAACGGTACCCGTGGAGATCAGGTAGACAATGCAGAGTTTTTCAAAAGCAAGGGAGCTGCAGAAGTGCTTGTGGGGGCAGATGCTGATTCAGAACATCTTAAAGCAGCCCTTACGAATATGCTGGATGAAACAAAACGTGCTTCGTATAAAGATGCACTTCGCATTCTTACTGGCGGTGAACCTCCTGCTAAAAAAATTGCGTCAATTCTTTTTGAAAAAATCAACGGTGAAAAAGGGGAGAGTGAAAAATGAACTTTGCAATTATAGACTGGGTATTCAGCGGAGTTATTCTGCTTTTTGCAATTGGCGGTGCAATAAAAGGTTTTATAGACAATGTGTTTGGAAAAATTGCCTTTATTGTGGGAATCATTCTGGCCTGGCTTTTTTATAAGAATATTGCGGGCGGGCTTTTAAAGGATGTAAAAAATACTTACATTGCAAATGTCCTTGCTTTTCTTTTGATTTTTGTGGTGACTTTTCTTGTGATAAAACTTGTGCAGATGATTGTTGCAAAGGTTTTTGAATGGAGCATTCTTAAGAGTCTGGACCGCACTTTAGGTTTTATTTTTGGAATTGTTGAAGGCGGGGCTGTTGTTTGCCTTGTAGTTTTTCTTATCAGTATACAGCCGTTTTTTAATCCGGCTCCTTTGCTTGGCGGAAGTTTTTTCTATGGCATTGTAACGAGTCTGTTTAATACTGCAAAAGAGGAGATTGGAACCCATGTATGAAAACCTTGTGAATCAGGATGCTGGAAAACTTTTAGCGGCAGATATCCGTCATAACAGACTTCCCGGTGCGATTTTGTTTGCAGGCCCTGAAGCAAGCGGTAAACTTACTGCTGCCCTGGAAACGGCCCGCATTCTTTCTTGTCACGAAAATCCTCAGGGCAAATGGATTTGTGAATGTCCTTCCTGCCTGCAGCATAAATCGTTAGTTTGTTCTAACTTAATGCTTATGGGACCTCGTGACTGTTCTTTAGAAATCTCTGCTGCAGCCAAAACTTTTATTCAGGCTCATTTTATAAATGCAAAATTTATTGATGCTGCCCGTTATTTATTTTTGCGCAGTGTAAGAAAATTAACTCTGCGTTTTAATGGGATTCTCTGGGAAGGAGATTCCAATCTCAATAAAATTGGCAGTTTAATAGAAGAAATTAATGAAAATCTGGAACAGCTTGATTTTCCGCGTGAGCTGCCTGATAACTCTACTGTAAAAAAACTTTGTGAAGATATTGCTAAATCCTGTATGAAGCTGGAAGATGATTTTCTTTATGATTCGCTTCCAATCAGCCAGGTGCGTAATATGGAAAGCTGGGCTCATATCAAATCAGAAGAGGGCCGCAAAACTGTAATTATTGAAAATGCAGACCGCATGCAAAACAGTGTTAGGAATGCCTTACTCAAAATTCTCGAAGAGCCGCCGGAAGATGTTGTATTCATCCTTCTTACTTCTAAGCGCAATGCAATCATGCAGACTATTCTTTCCCGTGTGCGTACCTATAATTTTGCAGAACGCACAAAAGAACAGCAGCGCGATGTAATTACAAGGGTTTTTCATAATGATGATTTTGCAGGCAGTTTAAATGAATATCTTTTGACCTATCTTCCTGTAACTCCTTCTGAAATAAAATCACAGGCAAGAATATTTTATAACTCTGTTGCAAAACATGAAATCTGTAATATTGATGAAATTGTAAAAAACTGCGGAAAGTTTTATCCGAGAATTGAACTTCGTTTATTCCTTTCTGACCTTGCTCATTTTATGCGTCCTATGCTGAACTCGCAGGCGGGCAGTGAAGCTGCTGCCAAAGCAATGGGGCTTTTACGTAACTGCAGCGATAACATTACTTTATTCAATCAGTCTCCGGTTAGTGCACTGGAAATCCTTTTGCGCGACTTGTTTGCTTTAAATAACAGCTTTGGAGGTGTATTTTGCGAGGCTATGTAAAACGCGTAAAACAGAAGGCAGAAAAACTTTCCAAAGAACAGGTGCTTTCGCTTCTGGAAGATGTTGTTGATGAAAACGAAAGTCTTTATTCTGTATTTGAATCTCTTTCTACCGGACTTTTAATTACTGATGATAACTTCCGCCTTTTGCGTTCCAATACAATTGCCGAAAGCTGGCTTCCATTCAGCGAGCATCTGGAAGATATTCTTGGCAGTGAAAAACCAATCTGGGAATATATTGAAGATGAAGATATCGCAGACTTTTTAAGAAGGTGTCTTGAAAAAAATGTTACAAACAGTTCAGAAGACTTTTCCACTGTGACAAGTGGTGGCACTGTGCGTTTTCTTACTGTTACTATTGCGCCTCTTATTAACGAAGGTGTACTCAACGGCAAAATGATTCTTGTGCGCGATATTACAGAAAAGAAAAATCAGGATATTCTTCTGCACCGCATGGAAAATCTTGCAAACCTTACGAATCTTGCAGCCGGCATGGCTCACGAAATCAAAAATCCGCTCGGCGCAATCAGCATTCACATTCAGCTTATTCAAAAGGCTCTTGCAAAAGCGCGGGAAAATGAAGACAAGCTTCCTGCCAAAAAGTTTGTAGAAGACCATATTGATGTTGTAAACGAAGAAATTGATCACTTGAATAAACTTGTTATGGACTTTTTACTAGCGGTTCGTCCTGTAAAAGCCCAGCTGGAACTCAAGGAACCTGATAAACTGATAGACGGACTTGTGTCGTTCTTTAAGCCGGAATTTAACGGAGAAGGAATTGACGTTATATACAGGCCTTCAGAAAGCGGAAAGAAAATCCTTCTGGATGAAAAACTCTTCCGCGATGTAATCATGAATATTTCACAGAATTCTCTGGCGGCCTTAAAGTCTAAATATTCAGGTGAGGACTCTGACATCAAAAGTGAGGGCATTGCCAAGTTCTGCATCTCAAATACCGTTCGTGAAAATAAATTCATTATCACAATTGCAGATAACGGCTGTGGTATGTCGGAAGAAAGCCTTTCTAAAATTTTTGAGCCGTACTATACAACTAAGGCAAATGGTACCGGGCTTGGCATGACGATGGTTTATAAAATCATAAAAGAATTTTCCGGTGATATTATTGTGGATTCAAAAGAAGGTGAGGGGACTGCCTTTACAATTACCTTCCCGATTCCGCAGAAAGATACAAAACTTTTAACAAGTGACGGAGGCGACCATGACCATTCTTACAATTGACGACGAAGAAAATATCCGTAACGGACTTGCAGATAATTTTGAACTGGAAGGCTACGAGGTAAAGCAGGCCGCCAACGGTGCGGACGGTCTTGCGCTGATTGCACAGGGGGGAATTGACCTTGTAATTACCGACTTGAGAATGGACGGGATTAGTGGCAGCGAAGTCGTTAAGCGTGTTACTACGGAACACCCTGGTGTGCCTATTATTGTGCTTACTGGTCACGGAAGTATTGATGATGCTACTGCTGCTTTGAAGGCGGGCGCTTTTGATTTTTTGACTAAGCCGCTGGATCTTGATCACCTGAACAAAATTGTAAAAAATGCCTTGCAGGGGAAAATCCTTGCCGAGCAGAATCGTGAACTTCAGGCTAAGCTTTTAAAGAGTCAGTCGCCGGATGAGATGATTGGAAAGAGCGAGTCGCTGAATCGTGTACGGCAGATGATTGCAAGGGCTGCTCCTACTCGTGCCAGTGTACTTATTACCGGTGAAAGTGGTGTCGGTAAGGAACTTGTTGCAAGGGCTGTGCACGAACAGTCGGAGCGGGCTAAGGGGCCTTTTGTTGTTGTTCATTGTGCGGCTCTGAGTGAGTCTCTGATTGAAAGTGAACTCTTTGGTTTTGAGAAAGGTGCTTTCACCGGTGCCGAAAATTTACACAAGGGACGTTTTGAACTTGCCGACGGAGGAACAATTTTTCTGGATGAAATTGGTGAGATAAATCTTGCCACTCAGGTAAAGCTGCTCAGGGTTTTGCAGGAACGTACCTTTGAACGTGTTGGCGGAGAAAAATCTGTTGAAGTTGACGTACGTGTTGTAGCGGCAACTAACCGCAATCTTGAAGAGGAAGTAAAAGCAGGTAAGTTCCGTGAAGATTTATTTTACCGTCTGAACGTTGTCCGGATTGAAATGCCGTCTCTGCGTGAGCGCATGGATGATATTCCTTTACTGATGCATTCGTTTTTACGGGAGTTCAATATCGAAAATAAAAAGAACATAAAAGGTTTTGACAAGGCTTCCAAGGCTGCAATGATAAAATATGGCTGGCCGGGAAATATCCGTGAACTCAAAAATGCAGTTGAAAGCGCGGTTGTTATGTGCACTGGCGACGAAATCAAAATGGAAGATTTGCCGAGGTCTTTAAGAAGCCAG